>JAYWHQ010000557.1:0-2156 GCA_043777655.1 Allobosea sp.
TGCCGCCAGCAGCTTCACCATGCCGCGCACGGGATTGTCGGTGAGATGCGGGTAGGCGACATGGCCTTGCGTGCCGTCGACCGTCAGCCGTCCGCTCAGCGAGCCGCGCCGCCCGATCTTCAGCATGTCGCCCATGGTGGATGGATTGGTGGGTTCACCCAGCAGGCAATGGTCGAAATGCTCAGCCCGCGCCTTGGCCCAGTCGAGCAGCTTCGCCGTGCCATTGATCGCCGGGCCTTCCTCATCGCCGGTGATGAGCAGCGCGATCGAGCCACCGAAACCCGGATTGGCAGCCACAAAGCGCAAGACTGCCGAAATCATGCTGGCAAGCCCGCCCTTCATGTCGCAGGCGCCGCGCCCATATAGAACGCCATCGCGGATTTCGCCCGCAAACGGATCGCGCGTCCAGCTGGCGGCGTCGCCCACCGGCACGACATCGGTGTGCCCTGCAATGGCGAGCACGTGGCCGGACGTGCCGAACCGGGCATAGAGATTTTCGACATCCGGCGTGCCGGGCTCGGAGAAGACGGGGCGCGAGACAGTGAAGCCTGCGGCTGTCAGCACAGCATCCAGCAAGGCCAGCGCTCCGCCCTCATCGGGTGTCACCGAAGGGCAGCGCACCAGCGCCTGGGTCAGGGCAACCGGATCAGCGGGATCGAAGGGCAGGGCAGGCATCTGGCTCATGGCGCCGGTTTAGCACTGGTGCGTGTCTCTGCAACAGCAGGCGGGGGCTGAACGAAAAAATGCTGCCCCGGCATCAGCCCGAGATCAACCAGCGCGACCAGCCAGGCCATGCCGGAAGCAAGCCCGAAAGCGGTCGAGGCTGTCGCACTCGGGACAAGCCTCGAGGCCAGCGCCGCCAGCACGATCAGCATCACCAGCGCGATGCCATACAGCGAAGGACGCCCCCGGTCCTTCGCCCGCTGGGCGGCCAGCGCCGACCAGGGATAGAGCGCAAAAGCGCCGGCAAAAGCGGTGATCTGCCCTGCGGAAGGATGGCCGGACTTTGCCGCAAAGCGCTCGATGGCAAACAGCACCAGAGCCACAGCAGCATTGCCCAGCCAGAATGGGCCACGCCCGATCCGGCCTTCAAGCGAAATGAACCAGCTGAGGGTGTGCATGGATGACATGTCCGATGTCATGCGAGAGGGCAACACGCATGAGAGTGTCTAGCTTGAACGCAGCGGCGACAGTAGCCAAGTGCTGCCGGAGGGTTAACAGGCGGGTGACCTGCCGACCTGACTTGTGGTATGTGAACCGCCAATTTCCGGTTTCGATCAGGTTTTTTTTCAAATGATTTCGCGCGTTGTTGCCTTGTCTCTGCTCTCAGCCATGATGGCCCTGCCGGCGGCTGCCCAGACGGTCGCTCCGTCTCTTGGCGTGCCGACCGTGCCTGATGTGGGCTTCAGCGCACCAGCCACCCCACCCACGGTCGCACCCGTGCCGGATGCGGCCGCTGCTGCACCTGCAGCAAAGCCGAAGCCTCGTGCCAAGCCACGCGCGGTTGCTGCCCGCGAAACCGCGATCCCGACTGACCCGACGCCGACCTACACGCCCGACACGATGGTCGCGACTGCACTTGCCTCCGAAAAATATCTGGCCATTGTCGAGGCGGGCGGCTGGCCTCGCGTGCAGGCGCTTGCGCCCGGCGCCAAGGGGCCGGCCGTGGCCGCGCTTCGCCGCCGCCTTGTGCTGACGGATGACCTCCCGGCCTCCGCTGACAATGGTGGCGGCTATGATGCCGAGGTGACGGCTGGCGTGAAGCGCTTCCAGATGCGCCATGGCCTGCGCCAGTCCGGCACTGTTTCCGGCCGCACGCTGGAGGAGATGAATGTTTCGGCGGCCCAGCGTTTCCGCCAGCTGGCCTCTTCGGCGCAAAGGCTGGCAGGCAGCCAGTTCCCGTTCGGGCAGCGCTATGTGGTGGTCAACATCCCGTCGGCCAGCGTCGAGGCTGTCGAGAATGGCGTTGTGAAAAAGCGTTATGTCGCCGTGGTCGGCAAGCCGGAGCGCGCCTCGCCGACGATCGAGGCCAGGATCACCTCGGTGAACCTCAATCCGACCTGGACCGTGCCGGTCTCGATCATCAAGAAAGACATCATCCCCCACATGCAGAAGGATCCGGGTTATCTGGCCAAGCAGAAAATCCGCATTCTCAA
>JAYWHQ010000558.1:0-7169 GCA_043777655.1 Allobosea sp.
CGCGATCGATCAGGCCTGACGCCATGCCTTCTGAATCATCTAGCAGCGCCTTGAGCAGATGCTCCGGCGCAAACTGCTGATGACCCTCGCGCAACGCGATTGTCTGGGCGGCTTGCAAAAAACCTTTGGCTCGGTCTGTGTACTTCTCGAGATTCATCTGTCGCTCCACCTGCCGGTTGCGCCCCTTGGCGATAAGCCTCTGGCGATGCGTCCGGCTGTCATCATGCGTGGCGCCAGCCCCCGAATGGGCAACTGCGTCGCTTCAGAGATAGGTGTTGCATGGCGGCAACGGAAGGGTCGGTGTCGCAGATGGTTGACGGCACGAAATTGTCGCGATCTTCTGCGGCCATGTCAGGCACGAAACGTCAGATGGCGATCCGCAAGGCCTTGCGCCTGCAAGTGCCGCTCATCTCATTGGCGGATGCGCAGGATGTGCTGGCGCGTGCCGGCGGGCCGAAGATGGCGGCGCTCTCGCCGGATGCCGCGCTCTGGCTCGCGCTCGTCAGCCATATCCGGCACCGCTACACCGACTATGACCAGCTGCTCGATGAGGACTACGAGCGCGATGCGGCACGGTTCTTCGTGCTTGGACCGACCAACGAGGTGCTGGCCCGCTGGGGCGCAACGCGTGTGCTGGCACCCGAAAGCGACGAGGAGACGGCGCAGGCCTAGTAGAGCGGCTCCAGTGCGGGCAGCGGCAGCCGCAATGGTCCCAACCAGGTACGCCCGTCGCGCCATTCAATCGCAGGCAACGGGCGCAGGGTCGATGCAGCCAGGTTGCCAGGCGCGGCCGCCCTGTTGCCCTGCATGAGATTGGCAAAGCCGCCGACCCGGATGCCGGCTATGCGGTCAATGCCTGCCACCGAACTTTCGAGCCGTCCCCTGACGCGCTTCAGATCATCCAGCGCCATCTGGCCGCTGGCCTCAAGCTTCGCCTCGCCCTTGACTATCGTGACCTTGCGAAGCTCGATCAGCCCCACGCGCTGGCGCCAACCCTCAAGTGTCTCCGGGTTGAGGCCACGTTGAAAAGCAGTTGCATGAAGGATCATGGCGTTGAGATCGAGATCGGTCGGACGACCCTGCGACAGGAACTGGTCGAGTGCCGGAATGATTGCGGCCTTTGCCGTGATCGCGGCATCGATCGCGCCATCAGCCGGGGGACGCGCCGGCGTGGGGCGCAAATGCAGCTCCACCGATTGCGCCGAAGTGCTGATCGCGGCCGTGCCGGTTCGCGAAATCGTCAGGGCTGGCTGTCTCAACACGGCTGACAGTCGCTCGAAGCCCTCACCGGACGTCTTGAAGCTGGCGTTGAGCAGGTTCCAGCTGGCGTCAACGATGCTGCCATCCGGCGTCTTCAACTGAAGTGGCCCCTTGGCCTCCACCAGAATGAGGCCGGGTGTATAGATCTGGCCAAGTGCGACCAAGGGACCCGTGGTGGCGGTGTAGTCACCATTGTCGCGTGCCGAGGTGACCTTGAGCGCGCTGCAATGCACCTCGATCCGGAAAGGAAAGCCACTGACGCGGTTGTCAGCGCAAGCCCAGTTCCGGCCAAGTTGCAGTTCGCTGGCGAGAGCCAGCTCGATGCCATTGACGACACGGCCCTTGACGTAAAACCACAGCCCGCTCCAGAGCAGTGCAAGAAGGGCAAGCAGTGCGAAGGGCAGGTAGAGCCAGAGTCTGCTTTGGCCAGTCCTGGCAACAGTTGAATTCACGCGGTGCTCCTTGCTGCGATCAAGCGAAACTGGTGGCAGGGTGCCAGTAAAAGCGAGAACCGTGCCAGCCTTCGGGAATCACGCGTCTTGCGCAACGTGATCTGTGTTGATAGCTCGCCTGTGCCTTGCTGCGCCACCATGGCCGGTTTGTGGCAGAGCTTCGTTCTCATGAGGTGCAGGTGGGCGCGCGCGAAGATTTCTGGGTGTTTGGCTATGGTTCGCTGATGTGGAATCCTGGCTTTCCATTCGAGGCGCGCGAAATGGCGCATCTGCATGGCTATCACCGATCGCTCTGCGTGTTCTCGCATGTCCATCGCGGCACACCGACGCGGCCAGGCCTCGTTCTGGGGCTTGATCGTGGCGGCTCCTGCCATGGCGTGGCGTTCAAGGTGGCTGATGCTGACCGCGAGACAGCCATTGCCTATCTCAGGGCGCGCGAGCAGGTGACTTCGATCTATCTCGAGCGTGAGTTGCGGCTGCGTCTTGTGACAGGCCAGCTTGTGACCTGCCTGACCTACATTGCTGACCGTCGGCACCGGCAATATGCGGGCCGCTTGCCGCGCGAGCAGCTGCTGGAGGTCGTGGCAGGTGCTGTGGGCCAATCAGGCGAGAATCCCGACTATGTGCTGCGAACACAGGCACAGCTGCTGGCTCTGGGCGTGCACGATGCCGACCTGACCTGGCTCGCAGAGCAGCTGGCCCCGCCAATCAAAGCGTGAAGCGTGTCAGGCTTCCGGCGTCAGATCGATCAGTGCCTGGCGGCGCGACTCGGTATCCTCGGCGAGAAGGTGCACATGGAACTCGGTTGCGCCTGCCGCCACGCATTGATCGCGCCAGCGGCCCAGTGCCGCCTCGACGCCGAAGGGGCCACTGTCACGCACGGCCAGAATCCTGCGCTCGGCTGAAACAGCGATCAACACGGCATCAACGAATGTCAGCGCCCAGGCATCGGATGCCCGGAAGACAGAGGCCACATAGCGCCGCCCGGAGCGACCATGCCAGGCCGTGAAGCGTCGTTCGGGCTGCGCTGCGAAACTGCGCAGCGGACGCTCGTTGACTGTTCCGGTTTTGCGCCGCGCAGGCTCGATGAGCGCGGCCAGCAAGGGCAGGGGGTCGTGGGACAGTTGATAAGCAATTGCAGCCATGTCGTTCGTCCTTTGTTCTGAAACAAAAAGAGAACAAAAGTGACTGCTTGTCAAGTCTGTTCTGCGCGGCTTGACCGACAAGCCGCATCAGCGCTAAGCCTCCATCCAAGGGGCCTGCCGCGATAGCCCCGTGAGGCTCCGGCCCAATGATCGCGTCCACAACCCGTAGAAAGGGATGGGCGCCATGCCATCACCCACAGAAATCACCGTTGCCCAACTGGCCCGCCTTGTCGGCACGCAGGTGGCCCCCGTGCTCATTGATGTGCGCATCGACGAGGATTTCGATGCCGACCCGCGGCTGCTGCCAGCCTCCATCCGCCGGAGCCATCTCGATGTTGCCCAATGGGCAGATGAGTTCGAGGGCGAGACGGTTGTCGTCAGCTGCCAGAAGGGGCTGAAGCTGAGCCAGGGCGTTGCGGCCTGGCTGCGGCACGAGGGCATCGAGGCCAACTCGCTGGAGGGCGGGCATCTGGCCTGGGCGGCAGCAGGCGAAAGTCTCGTCGTCACCAGGCATCTGCCCGAACGTGACGCGCTCGGCCGGACGCTCTGGGTCACACGGGCGCGGCCCAAGGTGGATCGGATTGCCTGCCCGTGGCTGATCCGGCGGTTCATCGATCCTGCCGCCGTTTTCTTGTTCGTGGCGCCTGCCGAAGTGAGGGGCGTGGCCGAGCGCTTTGGTGCCACGCCCTTCGACATTGACGATGTGTTCTGGAGCCATCGCGGCGACACCTGCACTTTCGACACGATTCTGAGCGAGTTTGGCCTTGCCACGCCAAGCTTGCAGAAACTCGCCACCATCGTGCGGGCGGCCGATACGGCCAGGCTTGATCTCGCGCCGGAAGCGGCTGGCCTGCTGGCCGCCTCGCTTGGTCTGTCGCGCATGTTCAAAGACGATCTGGAGCAGCTTGAAGCTGGCTTCCTGCTTTACGATGCCTTCTATCGCTGGTGCCGGGATGCATCCGATGAGACGCACAACTGGCCAGCCACCAAGGGCAAGTCATGATGGGCGCGACGGATCAGACATCGCCGGCCGTGCTGGTCCAGCCCAGTTTCGGCGAAGCACTGGCACTTTGGGCCAAGATTGGCTGCCTCTCTTTCGGGGGTGCGGCGGGGCAGATCGCCATGCTGCACCGGGCGGTCGTGGATGAGAAAAAATGGATCGAGGAGCGCCGCTTTCTCGATTCGCTGAACTTCTGCACCTTGCTGCCGGGGCCGGAGGCGCAGCAACTCGCGACCTATCTCGGCTTCCTGCTGCACGGCGTGCGTGGGGGCTTTGCCGCCGGGCTGCTCTTTGTGGTGCCCGGCGCGCTGGTCATGCTGGGTCTGAGCTTTCTCTATGTGCTCGGGCGCGGAATTCCGGTGGTCGATGGCCTGCTCTTCGGCATCAAGGCTGCCGTCATCGCCATTGTGGTTGAAGCGCTGCTGAAGATCGGCAAGCGGGCCTTCAGGACGCGGTTTCTGGTGTGGATGGCAGTGCTGAGCTTTGCGCTGCTCGCCTTCCTCAAGGTGCCGTTTCCGGTTGTCATCGGCGGGGCGGCGCTGCTGGGTGCCTGGCTGGCGGTGGCAAAGCCTGACCTGCTGTCTCTGGCCGTGCGGTTGGAAGCGGGCCAACCGATCACGGCGCAGGCAGCGCGGGCCGCGTTCCAGGCTGCTTTGGTCTGGCTGGTGATCTGGTGGGCGCCGGTCCTGCTGGCGGTGCTGTGGCTGGGGCCGGGCCATCTGCTGGTCGAACTCGGGCTGTTCTTCTCCAAGCTCGCCGTCATCACTTTTGGCGGGGCCTATGCCGTGCTGGCCTATCTGGCGGAGGCAGCCGTCCACAGCAAGGGCTGGGTCAAGGCGCCCGAGATGATTGATGGTCTTGGTCTGGCTGAAACGACGCCGGGCCCGACCATCCTTGTCAATCAGTTCGTCGGCTTTCTGGCGGCCTGGCGCAACCCGGCACCCTTCTCACCCTGGCTGGCGGCGACGCTGGGTGCGATCATGACGGTCTGGGTCACCTTTGCGCCATCCTTCGTCTGGATCTTTGGTGGCGCGCCCTTTGTCGAGCGGGCGCGGTCCAACCGGCGCATCGCGGGCGCTCTGGCAATGATCACGGCGGCTGTTGCGGGCGTGATTGCCTCGCTGCTGCTGACGTTTGCGCTGGGTGTGCTGTTTGCGAAAGTCAGTGTCTTCCAGGCCGGTCCGCTGGTGTTGCCTGTCCCCGATCTCGCGAGCCTGAACCTGGCTGCGGCTGGGCTTGCGCTGCTCGCGGCGTTTCTGCTGTTCCGGCTGCATCGCGGCGTGGTCGAAACCGTTGCCGTGCTGGCCCTGGCTGGTGTGGTGGCGACGATGTTGCCTCGCATGCTGTGAGCAGGCGTCAGCTCTCGGCGTCCTCGGGATCATTCTCTTCGGCCAGGTCGGGGCTTTCCTTGCCCAAGGCCTTGCTGAGACCTTTCGAGGCCTTGCGCAGCAACTTGCGCAAGGCGCGCGCTTCCTTAGCATCGAGCTTGTCGAGCATGTCGCGCTCGACATCGTTCCAGATCGCGTCGATCTCGACAGCATGCTTTTCGCCGGCTTCGGTCAGGCGAACCTGGATCTGCCGGCCATCCGATTCGCTGCCGGCGCGTGTCACAAGCCCCTGTGATGACAGCCGGCCAATCGTCTTGGAGACGGTTGGCGGACGCACCCTGAGGGCCAAAGCCAGTTCGCCCATGGTCATCGGGTTGTCTTGCAGGAGCTTCAGAGTCTGTTCCTGGCCAGGAAAGAGGTTGAGCGTGTTCAGGCGCTCACCAATGCGCGCCCGGTGGAGGCGCGCGGCCAGAAGGAGAGCGCGACCCACGCTCTTTTCAAGTGACTTGCTCATGCGAAACAATTCCCCAGCCTGTTTGCCGGCTGGGTTATCCCCGCGCAATATGACATGCCGATGACGCTGGCTGGTTTCAGGCCCATGAAGCCAGCTTCTTGCCGGTTTGTGCGAGAAAATCTGCCCGGCTGTCCGCTGTCGAGCGGTTCATATCATAGTGGGCAAAGTAAACCGGTCGTGCCGTCGGGTGGCAAAGCGACCGGATCATCCTGCAAACAGCCTTGCGTGGCGGATCGCCCATCAGCCAGGCGCGGTGGCGAGGGCCGCCATAGCTGGTGAAAGCCGCGAGCCTGCGGATGTTCCACAGATTGGGCCGGACTTGCCCATCAACCAGTTTGAACGACACGCCGGGCAGAAAAACCCTGTCGAGAAACCCCTTCAGAATCGCCGGAAAGCCAAAGTTCCAGACCGGAAAACACAAAACGAGCGCTTCGGCTGCCTCGACCCGCTGGACATAGCTCTCGACCGGTTGCCTGTTCTCAGGGATGGCGTGGTAGCCGCGCCGCTCGCTGCCGGACAGCACAGGATCAAACCCTTCCGCGTAGAGATTGCAGTCATCAACCTCATGGCCTTGCGCTCTCAGCGTCAAGACAACCCGCTCATGCACGGCGGCGCCAAAGCTCTCCTCGACGGGATGAGCATAGAGCACCAGCACGCGCATGGTCAGCTGCCAATTCCGGCTTCCGCCAGACTCCGGAACAGGAATGTTTTGCCGGATGAATAGTCATAGGCCGGGTCTTCCCAGGCAATCATTTTGCCGGGGTTGAGCAGGCCTTGCGGATCAGCCTCGCGCTTGAAAGCCAGCTGCACGGCGTCCGTCTGCTTCATGCCGCCTTCTTCCAGCGTGTAGCGATGCGGGTTGAAGATCGGCGCGCCCATCTCTTCGTGGGTGGCAATGATCTCTTCCAGCCGCGCTTCCGTGGTGAAGCGCACCAGAGGCAGGCCGAAAGCGGTGACCTTGCCGTCAAAGCGCACGAATTCCAGATGTGCTGGCACTTCATCGCCGAAATGCGCGTGGATCTTCGTCGCGAGCTCAACCACATTGGGATAGGGATAAAGCACCTGCAGATAGGTGATGGCCGGGTCGATGCGCAGCGCGCGCAATGTCGTGTGGTTCCAGCCCAGCTCATAGACAGGCGGCAGGCCTTTCGCATCATCAGCAGACAAGGCATCCGAGCGCATCAGCAATTCACCACCCTTGAAGTGGCGGGTGAAGGCCAGCATCGACTCCAGCGCAAAATCAGCCACCATGATCGTGACGATATGCTTTTCGCGGGGAATGAATTTCTGATGCCGCAGGAAATAGTCATGGGCAGCAGGCGCCGCAACGACGGCCAGTTGCTTCAACGCCAGCCCATCCTGCGCGCCCAATGCCTCGGCATAGGCGACACTTGCGCGGAAGTCATCGAAGCCGATGATGACATCGACCCAATTGTAAGCCGGCCCCAGAGGCATCTCGACCTCGGTGAT
>JAYWHQ010000559.1:0-2150 GCA_043777655.1 Allobosea sp.
CTGGTTTGCCGGCCCCAATGATTGCGGCGGCAAGGCAGCTCCGGCAGCCGACGGCGTGCAGGATTTCCTGAAGCAACTCGACAAGGCACGCGTGGTGTCCTGTACGGAAGCCGCCTGGCGCTTTCTTGGCCTGTCACTTGCGGGCTGGAATGCCCTGGCCTCGCTGGGGCTTGCAGCGCTCGCCACTGTTGGGCTGGTGCGGGCACGCGCCAAGCTGCTGCAAGCCTGAAATGCTGCTGCAAGCCTGAAATGCTGCTGCAAGCCTGAGGTCTCAGGGCTCGAGCTCGGAATCCCAGTAGAGATAATCCATCCAGCTTTCATGCAGGAAGTTGGGAGGGAAGAGCTTGCCGTTGCGGTGCAGGTCATTGACCGTGGGCGCATAAGGCTTCTGGGCCGGGAACATCTCGGCCTTGGCGGGCATGCGGTCGCTCTTGCGCAAGTTGCAGGGCGAGCAGGCGGCCACCACATTTTCCCAGGTGGTCAGGCCGCCCTTCGAGCGCGGGATCACGTGGTCGAAGGTGAGATCGTCGCGCGCGTTGCAATACTGGCAGCTGAAGCGGTCACGCAGGAAGACGTTGAAACGGGTGAAGGCGGGCGTGCGTGATGGCTTGATGTAAGTTTTCAGCGAGACGACCGAAGGCAGCCGCATCTGGAAGCTGGGGCTTTTGATGGCGAGGTCATATTCAGAGACGATGTTGACCCGGTCCATGAAGACCGCCTTGATCGCATCCTGCCAGCCCCAGAGCGAAAGCGGGTAATAGCTCAACGGGCGAAAATCCGCATTGAGCACAAGCGCCGGACAACCCTCCGGCGTCAAGATCGGTGGAACATGGACGCTCAATCCGCAACGCCTCCGCTTTCGGCACAGACAATCGAATCCCTACGATGCCAGTATCTAAGCGCGTCACGACAAAAATGTGAAGATGGCAGTTCTGTTTTACAGAAACTGCATGTGCAGGTTTCGCGTGGAGACTAGCGGGTCGGCATCGGCTTTTCACCGCGATAGTCATAGAAGCCGCGCTTGGTCTTGCGGCCCAGCCAGCCGGCCTCGACATATTTCACCAGAAGCGGGCAGGGGCGGTATTTCGAGTCGGCCAAGCCATCATGCAGCACCTGCATCACGGACAGGCAGGTGTCGAGGCCGATAAAGTCAGCCAGTTGCAGCGGCCCCATCGGATGGTTTGCGCCCAGACGCATTGCGGTGTCGATCGCCTCGACCGAGCCGACGCCCTCATAGAGCGTGTAGACGGCTTCGTTGATCATCGGCAGCAGGATGCGATTGACGATGAAAGCTGGAAAATCCTCCGACACAGTCACTGTCTTGTGAAGTTGGCCAATGAACGTCCTGGCCGACTCAAACGTCGGGTCATCGGTCGCAATGCCTCGAATCAGCTCGACGAGCTGCATGAGTGGGACCGGGTTCATGAAATGGATGCCGATGAAGCGCTCGGGCCGGTCGCTTGCGGCAGCGAGGCGCGTGATCGAGATCGACGACGTGTTCGAGGCCAGCATCGCCTCAGGCTTGAGGTGCGGGCAGATCGACGTGAAGATCTTGCGCTTCACCTCTTCATTCTCGGTTGCGGCCTCGATCACGAGATCGCAATCGCCCAAGCCTTCGACGGCTGGTGCGGCGACAATGCGCTGCAAGGCGCTCTGGCGGGCCTCTTCTGTCAGCGCACCCTTGGCCACCTGGCGTTGCATGTTGCCATTGATCGTGGCGAGTGCCGCCGTGATGCGCTCTTCGGCGACATCATGCAGGCAGATGTCAAAGCCCGCGGCGGCCGCGACATGCGCGATGCCGCTGCCCATCTGGCCTGCGCCAACGATGCCGATTTTCCTGATCTCATGGCCCATGGACGGTACGCGGCTCCTCGGCGCAGCAGAAAGACAAGGGAATGTGTTGGCGCTTCATGTCGCCAGCACGACAATGTGGCCGTCAGCGGCCCAGTTTGGCAAGCTCGGCGTCAAGCTCCGGCATCAGCGTGAAAAGGTCACCGACGAGGCCATAATCTGCGACCTGGAAGATCGGGGCCTCCTCGTCCTTGTTGATCGCGACAATCACCTTGGAATCCTTCATGCCCGCCAGATGCTGGATGGCACCTGAAATGCCGACGGCGACGTAAAGGTCGGGCGCGACAACCTTGCCGGTC
>JAYWHQ010000560.1:0-2148 GCA_043777655.1 Allobosea sp.
TCCCTCCCTGCTTCAGCGCAGGGAGGGCGCTTTTTGGATGGAGGTCCAAAATGACGAAAAGTCGTCTCATGCCCTATCTGCTGATTGCACCGGCCACAGTGTTTCTGGTGCTGCTGTTTGTTGTGCCGCTGGTGCAGACGATTGCGCTGGCCTTCACCGAAAATGGCGCGGCATCGCTGACCAATTTTCGCAAGATGGTGGGGGATCTGAATTTCGGCCTCTCCCTCCGCAACACCTTCCTGCTGGTGCTGGCCGTCATTCCTCTCCAGCTCTGTCTGGCGATGATGATGGCGATGATGGTGCAAAAGCTGGAAAAAGGGCGCGATCTCGTGCTCTGGATCCTGATCATCCCGCTCGGCATTTCAGATCTTGCGGCGGGCCTTGTCTGGCTGACCATCCTGCAGGACCGGGGATATTTCAACACAGTGCTGAACATGCTTGGCCTGATCGACGGGCCTGTGAACTGGCTGTCCTATGAAGCGCCGCTCAGTCTGTTCGTCGGTGTTGTGCTGGCTGAGATGTGGCGCGCCACAGCCATCGTACTCGTCATCCTGATCGCCGGATTGCAACTAATCCCGAAGGAGTATTCGGAGGCTGCCGAGGTGTTCGGCGCTTCCGCATGGACGCGGTTTCGCAAGATCACGCTGCCATTGCTCAAGCCCTCGATCCAGTCGGCGCTGATCCTGCGCACCGTGCTGGCGTTCGAGGTGTTCGCAGTGGTCTATGCGCTGTCCGGGCGCAACTTCCCTGTGCTGGTTGGCGAGGCCTATGCCTGGCAGCACGTCAACCAGAACAATGGCGTCGCCGCCGCCTATGCCATCCTCGTCATGGTTATTTCGTTGGCTGCGACTGTTATCTACATCAAGGCGCTGGCGACCAAGCCGGAGATGCAGCCATGAGCGCGACAACCGTTTCGCCCGGCCTGCGCCGGCTCGTCTTCTGGTCGGGCATTGCAGTGCTTTGCGCCTGGGTGATCGTGCCGATCTATCTGATCGGGCTTGGCGCTTTCGGCGGACGCACCGGCGTTTTTCGCTGGCCGAAAAACCTGCTGCCATGGGATGCAACGCTGAGCGCGATGCAGACCTTTCTTGCAGTAGAAGGCGTCTGGGCCGCAGCGTTCAATGGCGCTTTGGTTGCGTGCCTCACCATGCTGTTCTCGCTGTTGCTTGGTGCTCCTGCGGGCTATGCTTTGGCGCGCTACTCTTTCGCCGGTCAGAACGCTTTCCGCATGCTGGTCGTGCTGACCCGCGCCTTTCCCCTCGCTATTCTCGCTTTGCCGCTGACAGTGACGTTCATCCGCACCGGCCTTTATGACACGGCCGTCGGCGTGGCGCTGATCCATACCGCTTTGGCACTGCCCTTTGCAGCGCTGGTCTCCTCGAGCCTGTTCATGGGTATCCCCAAAGAGCTTGAGGAAGCGGCCTGGGTGTTCGGTTGCACCGGCTTTCAGGCGTTCCGCAAAGTGGTGCTGCCGCTCGCTTTGCCGGGCCTTGCTGCGGCGGCGATCTTCGCCTTCGTCATCTCGTGGAACGAGGTGTTCGCTGCCTCGGTGCTGACCGTGCGCAACAAGACGCTGACAGCTTATCTGCTGACCGTTCTGGCGGAATCTCCCCTGCATTTCCGCTTCGCTGGCGGATTTCTGCTCATCCTTCCCTCCATCATCTTCATCTTCGCGGTGAGAAAATACCTTTTCGCGATGTGGGGCATTGCCAACAGATAGGTCCGTCAATGGCTGGCATCACAATCGACCGGATCGAGAAGAAATTCGGCACCGTCACCGCGCTTCAGCAACTGTCGCTGGAGGTGGCTGATGGGGAATTCATTGCGTTGCTGGGCCCTTCTGGCTGCGGCAAAACCACGCTGTTACGCATCATTGCCGGGCTGGAAAGCCAAACATCAGGGCGTATCCTCATCGGCGACCGTGATGTCTCGGCCCTTCCACCGCGCGAGCGCGGGCTGGCCATGGTATTCCAGAACTATGCCGTTTTTCCACATATGACCGTGTATGAGAACGTGGCGTTTGGTCTGCGTATGAAGGGTGCCAGTGACGCTGAGATGAAGAAGCAGGTGGAGCGTGCGGCGGGGCTTCTCCACATTGAGCCCTATCTTGAGCGCTACCCGGCCAAGCTGTCGGGCGGCCAGCGCCAG
>JAYWHQ010000561.1:0-2146 GCA_043777655.1 Allobosea sp.
TTCAGGACCAGCCCCTGCCGCGTGCCGAGCGCAAGTCCGAGATTGTCGAGAAGAAGGAAGAGGGCGAGGCTAAAAAGGATGCGCCCGCGCCGCCGACGCGCACCGCCGAGCAGCCTGTGGCCGACAAGGCTGTTGCCGCCCTGCCGCCTCCGCCGCGTCCTGCGATCCGGCCCCGTGTCGAGGAGGCTGACGAGCCCAAGCCGCAGGCCGCTGCCAAGCCCGAGGTGAAACCCGCGCCCAAGCCTGAAGCGAAACCCGAGCTGCGTCGTGACGAGTTGGCAAAGCTGGTCGAGCAGGGCGAACTGCAGGCCAAACAGAAGCAGGCTGAGGAAGAAGCCAAGGCAGCGGCGAAGGCCAGGGAAGAGGCCAAGGCGGAAGCTGCGGCCAAATCCAAGGAAAAGGCAGAGGAAGAAGCCGAGGCTAAAGCGGAAGCCGCTGCCAAGGCAAAGTCGGAAGCAGATGCCAAGGCCAAAGCCAAGGCGGAAGCCGATGCCAAGGCCAAGGCTGTGGCGCTGGCAAAGGCGAAGTCGGACGCCGAAGCCAAAGCCAAGCGTGATGCCGAGCTTGCCAAGAATTTCAACGCCAATGACATCCAGAAACTGCTGCAATCGAAAGAGCAGGCACAGTCCAGCGGTTCCAGCGCACCGCAGCAGAACCGCACGGCGTCGCTTGGCACACAGACAGGCTCGGCGCAGAAACTCTCGCCGTCGCTGCGCTCGCAGCTTGTCGGCCTGTTGCGCGACCAGATGGAGCGTTGCTTCTCGCCGCCGGTTGGTGCGTCCGCCGGGCCTGTCATCAAGCCTGTGCTCGATATCAGGCTCTCTGCTGATGGCGGCCTGTCAGCGGATCCGCGCCTGATCCGGGTGGGTGGCACGCCGACGGATCGCGCCGTGGCAGATGCCGCCTCGCGCGCCGTGCGGCGTTGCGCGCCATACCGTATTCCGCCCCAATTTGCGCCCTATTTCAACGACTGGAAGGTGTTGAACGTCGAGTTCGACACCACAAACTGACAGTGACAGCCATGACGCAGCAGACACGCTCTTCCCAGCTCCTTGTTCCCAGCCGCCGCCATGCGATGCAGCTTCTGGCGGGAGCTGCGGCCTTGCCGCTGCTGATGCCCTTTGCCGGGCCGGCACTTGCGCAGCTTTCGTTCCGTGTGGGGCCGGGCGGGCAGTTTCAGCCCATGCCCATCGCGATTGCCGATTTTGGCGGGGAGGGCGATGCCGGCGTGCGAGTGGCGGGCATCATCACCAACAATCTCAAGCGTTCGGGATATTTCACGCCGGTCGACAAGGCCAAGCACCCTGACAAGGCGCCGGTCTTTGATGCTGCACCCGCATTTGAAGCCTGGAAGGCTGCCGGTGTTCAGGCTCTGGTGACGGGGCGCATCAGCCGCGATGGTGGCCGCCTCAAGGCTGAATTCCGCCTCTGGGACATTCTCACGGGCCAGCAGATCGACGGGCAGCAATATTTCACCGATCCCAACAATGCGCGGCGTGTCGGTCACATCATTTCGGATGCGGTCTATTCCAAAGTGACCGGCATTGGCGGCTTTTTCGATACGCGTGTCGTGTTCGTGGATGAATCCGGCCCGAAGGAAAACCGTCGCAAGCGCCTGGCCATCATGGATCAGGATGGTGCCAATGTGCGCTATCTGACGCAAGGCGACACGTCGGTGGTGACACCGCGCTATTCGCCTGCCACGCAGGATATCACCTATATGGCGCAGCGCTCCGGCGAGCAGCCGCGCGTGCATGTGCTCAACATCGAAACTGGCTCGCGGCAGGTCGTGGGAAATTTCCCGGACATGACATCGAGCCCGCGCTTTTCGCCCAATGGCGGCAAGATCGTGATGAGCCTGCAGCAGGGTGGCAATGCCAATCTCTACGCGATGGATCTGGGGTCGCGCGCGACCACGCGCCTGACTTCGACCGGTGCCATCGACACCTCGCCTGGCTATTCGCCTGATGGCAGCCAGATTGTCTTCGAGAGCGACCGCGGCGGTTCGCAACAAATCTACGTGATGGGCGCTGGCGGCGGCGAGGGCAAACGCGTCTCGTTCGGCCAGGGTTCCTACTCGCAGCCGGTCTGGTCGCCACGCGGCGACCTGATCGCCTTCACCAAGCGGGCCGGCAGCGGCTTTGCC
>JAYWHQ010000562.1:0-7143 GCA_043777655.1 Allobosea sp.
GTTTTCAGGTCAGTTTGCCCGCAATCTGGTTGAATCACTTGGGGGATCGGTCCGAATGCACCGAATCCCGCTGCGATCCGCCGGTTTTCGTGTCCTGACCGCGCCAGACGTGCCATCCGTGCTGATCGAGCTTGGCTACATGTCGAGCCAGAAAGACATCGAGCTGTTGACATCCGATGCCTGGCGGACGGGTGCTGCAGCGTCAGTACAGGCCGCAGTGCGGTTTTATCTTGAGAAGCGCGGGAAAATGGCCTCGGTCAACGGCAAGGCCACGCCGTTGCCATAGTGCCGCTCCATGCCGCTGAAGGTGCGGGAAGGGTGGTTGTTTGTTGTGTTGTGGATTTCACGCCACGCTTCTGCCATGTGAAATATGCTAGAAGGATCCTGAATCCATGCGTTGCCCGGGAAGGCCGGGTGATTGCATCTGACTGGAAGGCTCGTCGCCCGATGCGGTTTGTCCTGCGCCTGTTTGGCTGGCTGTTTGCTGCCGGTGCCATTGTTTTTGTGATCGGCGCCGCCGTGGTCGCAGGTGCGCTGTGGCATTTTTCCAAGGATTTGCCGGATTCGGCACAGCTCCGGAATTATGAGCCGCCGGTCATGACGCGCGTCCATGCCGGTGATGGCAGCCTGATCGCTGAGTTTGCGCGCGAACGCCGCCTGTATTTGCCGATCCAGGCTGTGCCGAAGATGCTGATCAATGCCTATCTCTCGGCAGAGGACAAGAATTTCTACAAGCATATCGGCGTCGATCCCGAAGGCCTGGTCCGTGCCTTTGTGACCAATTTCCGCAACCGTGCGTCAGGCCGTCGCCCGCAAGGCGCCTCGACCATTACGCAACAGGTGGCGAAGAACTTTCTCGTGGGTTCCGAGCAGAACATCGAGCGCAAGATTCGCGAGGCGCTTGTCGCCATGCGCATCGAGGCGACCTACTCGAAGGACAAGATCCTCGAGCTTTATCTGAACGAAATCTATCTCGGCGCGCCTGCGCCGGGGCAGGGAAGCTATGGCATTGCAGCCGCAGCGCTGAACTATTTCGGCAAGTCGGTGCATGAGCTCAACATCCAGGAAGCCGCTTATCTGGCGGCCTTGCCAAAAGCGCCGACCGATCTGCACCCGATCCGCAACCGGGAGCGCGCCATCGAGCGACGCAACTATGTGCTTGATCGGATGGTCGAGAATGGTCATGCCAAGCGCGAGGAAGCCGATCTCGCCAAGAAGCAGCCGCTGGGCGTGAACCCGCGCGTGGTTTCGCCCAACAACATTGCTGCCGGCTTCTTTGCCGAGGAAATCCGGCGCGAGCTGCTTGAGCGCTATGGCGAGAAAAAGCTGCTCGAAGGTGGCCTCTCGGTGCGTGGCACCATCGATCCCAAGATGCAGTTGATGGCGCGTCGCGCGCTGGTTGATGGGCTTGTGCGCTATGACGAGGCCCGTGGCTGGCGCGGTGCAACCCAGAAAGCAGAGCTGACTTCCCGTGACTGGGGGCTGGCGATTGCCGAAATTCCGGCGCTGGCTGACGTACAGCCCTGGCGTCTGGGCGTGGTGCTCGAGGTCGGGGTCGATTCGGCCAAGATCGGCCTGCAGCCGCGCAAGGAAGCCTCCGGCCAATTGCGCACGGAGCGCGACACCGCGACCCTCTCGGGCGAGGGCGTCCGCTGGACCCGTCGCAACCTCCGGCAGGTCGTCTCGGTTGGTGATGTCGTCTATGTCGAGCCGGTCGAGAACCGCCCCGGCCAGCTGCGTTTGCGGCAGATGCCTGAGGTCAACGGCGCGATTGTCGTGATGGACCCGCATACAGGCCGCGTTTTCGCAATGGTCGGCGGCTTTTCCTACGACCAGTCAGAGTTCAACCGCGCCACGCAGGCGCAACGCCAGCCCGGCTCGTCCTTCAAGCCGTTTGTCTATGCCACAGCGCTCGACAATGGCTACACGCCGTCAAGCATCATCCTCGATGGTCCGATTGAAATCGATCAGGGCGGTGGCCTCGGCATCTGGCGGCCTGAAAACTATGACGGCAAGCCAGCCGGTCCGCGCACCTTGCGCTATGGCATCGAGTTCTCGAAGAACCTGATGACCGTGCGTCTGGCCAAGGATGTCGGCATGCCGCTGATCGCGGAATATGCCCGCCGATTCGGTGTCTATGACGACATGCTGCCGGTGCTCTCAATGGCGCTGGGCGCTGGCGAGACAACTGTCATGCGCATGACCACCGCCTATTCCATGCTGGTCAATGGCGGCAAACGCATCAAGCCGACGCTGGTGGACCGCATTCAGGATCGCTCGGGCGCCACCATCTACCGCCATGATGCGCGTGTCTGCGAGGGCTGCGCCGGCGACAAATGGTCAAACCAGCGCGAGCCGCGCCTGGTCGACAACCGCGATCAGGTCCTTGATCCGCTGACCGCTTTCCAGATCACCTCGACGCTCGAGGGCGTGGTGCTCCGCGGCACGGCGCAGGTTGTCAAGGATGTGGGCAAGCCGCTGGCAGGCAAGACCGGCACGACCAATGACGCGAAGGACGTATGGTTTGTCGGCTTCTCGCCGGATCTGGCCGTGGGCGTCTACATGGGCTTCGACAAGCCGAAGTCGCTGGGTGACTCGGCGACCGCCGGCCAATATGCCGCACCGATTTTCCGTGATTTCATGAAGGCTGCGCTCAAGGACAAGCCAGCCACACCGTTCCGCGTTCCTGCCGGCATCAAGCTGATCCGGGTTGATCCCAAAACCGGCCTGCGTGCAGGCGGCGAGGGTGGCCTGCTGGAAGCCTTCAAGCCCGGCACGGCCCCGCCTGACAGCTACTCGATCATTGGCGTGGCAGGCTCAGGTGGTGCCGGTGGCAGCGTTGCGCCTGCTGGCGGCCGATCTGTCGGCTCGGGTACCGGCGGGCTTTACTGATCCGTACCAGAAAACATGGGCCGACTGTTTACAGCGTCGGGCAAGCACCTTAATCCCGCACAAACGCGCCAGCTTCGGCGTATTCTGAAGATTTGTTGAGAAGGCTCTGCCAATCCATGCGCCCGGAAATTGAAAACAGCCTCGAAGCCGCCAGGCAGTCCATTGGACTGCTGAGGAGGCATCTTTGACTGGGATGTCGCTGAGCGCCGCCTGGCTGAACTGAACGCGCTGGCCGAGGGGCCGGATTTCTGGAACGATGCTGAAGCTGCGCAAAAGCTAATGCGCGAGCGCACCGGCATCGAAACGCAGATGAGCGGGATCACCAAGCTCGAACGCGAGATCGAGGATGGGCTTGCCTTCATTGAACTCGGCGAGATGGAGGGCGACCCGTCTTCGATTGACGAGGGTGAAGCCGCAATCCGCGCTGTCCAGCAGGAAGCAGCCCGCATGCAGGTCGAGACACTGCTCTCGGGCGAAGCGGACAGCAACGACACCTATCTCGAAATCCATCCCGGCGCAGGTGGCACCGAAAGCCAGGATTGGGCCCAGATGCTGCTGCGCATGTATACCCGCTGGGGCGAGCGTCAGAAATACAAGGTCGAGTTGGTCGAGTATCAGGATGGCGATACGGCGGGCTTGAAGTCAGCCACTCTGCTCATCAAGGGCCACAATGCGTATGGCTGGTGCAAGACCGAGTCCGGCGTTCACCGGCTCGTGCGCATCTCGCCATTTGATGCCAATGCCAGGCGCCAGACGAGCTTTGCCTCGGTCTGGGTGTTCCCGGTCATCGATGACAAGATCGTTGTCGACGTCAAGGAATCGGATTGCCGCATCGACACGTTTCGCGCCTCAGGCGCCGGTGGCCAGCACATCAACACGACCGACTCGGCCGTGCGCATCACCCATTTGCCAACGGGCATCGTCGTCGGCTCGCAGCAGGAGCGCTCGCAGCACAAGAACCGGGCGACAGCCTGGGGCATGCTGCGTGCAAGGCTCTACGAAGCCGAGTTGAAAAAGCGCGAAGACAAGGCCAATGCCGAGAATGCCAGCAAGAGCGAGATTGGCTGGGGCCACCAGATCCGGTCTTATGTGTTGCAGCCTTATCAGCTGGTAAAAGACCTGCGCACGGGCGCAACCTCGACCAGCCCGTCCGATGTTCTGGATGGCGATGTCAGCCCGTTCATGGAAGCTTCGCTGGCGCAGCGGGTCTATGGCACGCTGGCAGGCGAACTCGGTGACGTCGACTGAGGCTGAAAGCCAGTCTCAGTTCGAAGCCAGAAAATGCTGCCCGGCCTTGAGAAAGCGCGATGGATCGACAGCATCGCCAGACAGCCGCGTTTCATAGTGCAGATGCGGCCCGGTCGAGCGACCGGTAGAGCCGACACGGCCGACCGTGGTGCCCGCCGCAATCTTCTGGCCTTCGGAGACTGAGATGGTGGAGAGATGCGCGTAGCGCGTCGTCAAGCCATTGCCATGGTCGATCTCGACCATGTTGCCATAGCCACCGTGATACTCGGCCAGAACAACGGTGCCGGCACCTGCCGCCTTCACGGGTGTGCCGTGTTCAGCCTTGAAGTCGATGCCGGTATGCATGGCGGCGCCACGCGTGAACGGGTCCAGCCGGTAACCGAAATTTGACGAAATGTCAGAGCTGCCCGCCACAGGGCGCGCCAACGGCAGCGTGGCCACAACGGACTTCAGCCGCGAGACCGACTGGATGCGCGGCTGGATGGCACGCATTGTCATCTCGAATGGACCAGCGGTCGCCGGATCAATCGGAACAAGCGGGCCACCCATCGCCTTGCTGTGCGTCGAGGCGGAAAGCTTGTCTGCATCAAGGCCGGTCTCGGCGATCACCTTGCGATAGCGTGCCTGTTGCGTCTGAAGGCTGGTATCGATGCGCTTCAGGCCTTCAACCTGGCTCTTCTCGATGACGTCAGCGCCTTTTTGCAGGTCCTCGATCGAAGACGCCATGATCTGCGCCGGCGTGCGCTCCGGCTTTTCCTCGCTGGACTGCCAGCCCGTTGCAGGCTGTGACGAGGCGCCACGCAGGGCAGGGGCATCAGGTGCGGGCGTCGGCTTGGTCGAGGGACCTGAGAAAGAAAAGCCGGAAGCCTGAACGGGCTCGCCGGAGCGAATCGTTGGTGAACGCGTCGGCGTTCTGGCGACCGATGTCGTCCCACCAATGCCCTGCAGGCTGTCAGCCAGCGCCATCACCATGGCCTGGCGCGTCTCAAGCTGGCTCTGTCGCGTCATGATTTCGCTGACGCGGAGCTCAACACCGTCCTGATCGAGCAGCGCGCGGCTGGCTAACCGGTCGATCTCGACTCGCAGGGAAGCGATGCGGTCTTCATAACCGTATTGGCGGGCCGTTTCGCGCTGGATGAGCCGCCCCACCAGATCGTCCTTGCGCAGAAAGTACCAGCCTGTCGCGCCGGTCCAGGCCGTGAGGCCGCCAAGCAAGGTCAACATCAGCAGCAGGGTCGAGCGCCGCAACGTGCACGTTCTGGCACCCAATGCCTCAGCCACGGCCATCTGCCGGGGCGGTAAAGGGGTGTCGTGATGTGAAGACAGAAACTCAGCCGAACATGAACCAGACATACGCCACCCGAATGGACACCTTAACTGACCTGATTACAGTCGATTAAGGTTAATCAAACGAGAATCCGGGAGGCTTTGGACGTATTTTTTTGTTAAATGGCCATGTTCCAGGCGCAGCAGGTTCAGCCTGCCCTGGCGGCTGCCAGCACCTCGGCGGCATGGCCGGGCACCTTCACCTTGTTCCAGACCTGTACGATCATGCCTGCGCTGTCGATCAGGAAGGTTGTGCGCTCGATCCCCATGTACTTCTTGCCGTACATGCTTTTCTCGACCCAGATCCCATAGGCTTCAAGCGTCACCTTGCTCTCGTCCGACGCGAGGGGGAAGGTGAGATCATACTTCTTCTTGAACTTGTCATGGCTGGCAATGCTGTCGGCCGAGATGCCGATGATGTCGGCGCCTGCAGCAGCAAACTCGGATTTCAGCGCGTTGAAACTCTGCGCTTCCAGCGTGCAGCCGCTCGTGTCGTCCTTGGGATAGGCATAGAGCACGACCTTGCGCCCGGTCAGGTCGGCCAATGAAATGGTGCTGCCGCCATCGCCTGGCAGGGTGAATGCGGGGGCCTTGTCGCCTCTTTTGAGTGTCATGTATTGCCTTCCTTTCGACTGTTTCACAGTGCATGAAGTCTTACGTCCCTGACAAGATTCTGGATGAACCTTCCCGCTCATTCCTGAAGCTTTGCTGATCGGCGCGTTGGACATGCCGTTGTCGGTTTGGCAGCGTAAAGGTGATCCGCCAATCAGGCGCGATATCATTGCGCATCGACAAGTGCATGTTGCGTAACGTCATTCCGGAGCCATTCAATTTGACGATGTCGCAAGACCACGCTCGCTCGCAAGACCACGCTCATTCCAACAGCGCGAGCCGCTGGCGCATCAAGGGTGCAAAGCGGCGCATTGCGGCGGCAATGGTGGCTTGTCTGGTGGCTGTTGTCACTTTGCTTGGCGCGGGAGCAGCCATGCTGGCGCTCGGTTTTGTGCCGCTTTCGGGGCTGGAGCAACGCATCGCGACGGCCCTCGGTGAGCGTCTGGGTCAGCAATGGCAAGTCAGCGTCAACAAGGCTGGCCTCGCCCGGATCGATGGGCAGTCACTGCTGAGCGTCGAGGATGTGGTCTTTCAACATGCCAATGGCGCCCGCATCAAGGCCCCTCAAGCCGTGATGGGCTATGATGCTTTCAGGCTGCTGCGCGGCGACATCAGCCTGCGTTCGGTTGATTTGCGCGGATTGGATGTGCGCCTGGGTGTCGACAAGTCAGGGGCGCTGATTCTGGGAACAGGTGCTTCAGATGTTGCTGTTCTGGGCCAGGGTCCAGCAGCAGCCAGCCCCTTGCTGTCGGCCGCAACAGGATTGCTCGAGCTGGGCAAGATCTTTGCCGAAGGTGGCGGGCTCGCCGATCTCGACAGTGCGGGCCTGAGCCGCGCCCATATCAGCTTTTTCGATCCTGAGGGCAAGGAACGCACCGCGCTTGACAATGTCACGGTCAAGCTCACGCGCTCGGGCGAGGGCGTGAGCCGCCTGACGCTCAACGGCACATCCCCGAGTGGTCGCAAAGACCTCAGTATTGATTTCTCCCGCACGGAAGACAGCGCCCGGCAAGCAGAGCTTCGGTTCAGCAATCTGGTTCCGGCGGATGTTTTGCCGTTGCTGGC
>JAYWHQ010000563.1:0-2142 GCA_043777655.1 Allobosea sp.
GCAATGCGGTCGGGTGTCATCCGCACAACCTGCGCCAGTGTGGCAAGAAGTTCGCCCTCGCGCTGGCCTGGCAGGCCATAGATCGCGTCGATGTTCAAAGAGCGCACGCCATGGTCACGGAAGGCATCGATGACGCGGCGCGTTTCCTCCACGCTCTGGATGCGGTTGATCGCCGCCTGCACCTTCGGATCAAAATCCTGCACACCGATGCTCACGCGGGTCAGCCCCGCCTCGGCAAGTGCGTCGATACACTCGCGATCAAGTCCGCGCGGATCGATCTCGACTGCAAACTCGACATCGCTCGCGACATTGAAGCAACGCCGCGTGGTCTCCATTAACCGCAGGATGTCGGTTGACGTCAGGATCGATGGCGAGCCGCCACCCCAATGGATCTGGGTGGTCTTGGCTGTGGCGGGCACCTGGCTTGCAACTGAGCCGATCTCTGTCAGCAGGGCCGCGAGATAGCTCGCCACCGGCTGATATTGCCTGGTGATCTTGGTGTTGCAGCCGCAGAACCAGCACAGCGTGTCGCAGAACGGCAGATGGGCATAAAGCGACAGCGTTGCCTGTGCCGGCAGGGCTTTCAGCCATGCGCGGTAGGCGGCGGCATCGATCCCGCAGTGAAAATGCGGGGCGGTCGGATAGCTGGTGTAGCGCGGCACAGGTGCTGCATAGTTGGCGATCAACTCAGGCGTGAGTGAGGGCGCTGTCTGGCCGATCATGATCTGCTCCGAAAGGTCATTGGTGGACACAATGCACGATGCTGTCAGGACCGGCGTTGCGATGGGTCAATCGACCATGACGGCACGGGCGCTCGGGGTGCTGTCGGGTCAACTGACGCAATCGGCCAGAGTCGAGCGGTCAAGCTCCGCGGGGCAAGGACCCTCAGTCTGAAAACGACGGCGCGGGCGGTTATCGGTGCGCATGGCGGATTGCTAGAGAGTAGCTTGCCGGACCTCGGGGTGGTTCCGGGCGAGTTCGCCGGCCTGGACCTGAATCTGCTCTGGCGTGGTGTGTGTCCTGCTCTTCAAACGGTGGCCTTCTGGCTGCCGCTTTTGTGGTGCCCCAGCAGCACCGGGTCTTCCGTGATGGTGCCATCGGCCTGAAGCACGAAGCGCCAGAGCAACGCGCCGCGCCGGAATGTCAGCCGGGTCGATCCGGCGTCTTCGCCCTCGCCAGTCTCGCAGATGGTGACGATGTTCGCGGCGCGCAGTGCTGCCTTGAGCGCATCGACAGTGATGCCAAAGCGATCCGCCACGACGCTGCCGTCGATGACGAAGTCCTCCCCGTCGCGGGATATCATCGTGTCGCTTTCGCCTGCCTTCGGCATCGTCATTGCGTGACCTCGTTCCCTGACCTTCGCTCGTCTCCAGGATCTGTCGGCGAAAACCCGTCAGGCCAAACTGCTGGCCTCAGTCGGCCGCTGAGGCGCTCGCATACGGCATGTGCCTGATCCGGCGAGCCATCAAGGATGATTTCGTTGCCAATCTCGCCTGCGAACAGTCGCCAGCTTTCGATGTTGCGCCACGGCACGGCAATCAGCAATGGCAGACCGGCCGCGACCACATCCGCGATCAGCGCGCGAAACCCGCCACCCTCGCTTTCTGTCTTGCCAAACTTGTTCAGGATCACAAGATCGGGGTTGCTGGGCAAGGCTGCCTGCACCAGATGCGTGGCCTGCAGCAGCTGGCCAATATCGAGGGCGCAGCCATGGGCATGTGGCCCGCGATCCTGCGAAATCGGCACCAGTTTTCCGCCGCTGACATCTTCCAGTACCATATCGCAGCGGGAGCGGCCCGGACGCGGCTGGTTGTGCTGCACCAGCCCTGCCAGCCTGTAGCCCTGCTCCATGAGGTGCAACGCCAGCATGCGCAATAGCCGGTCTGCGGCGTCGCTATCGGTATAGATCAGGGCCGTCATCTGAGATTTTGCGGACATGGTGTTTGGCTTTCACGTTGGTGGGCAAACGGCTTGCAATCGGTCAATCTCCATCTCTTGGCTTGTTCCGCGGCATGTCGAGCGCTGGCATGCAGCAAGGCGGCGAGGCCATGTCATCGGGCGAAGGGGCCGAGAACGCGCAGCAGGCCGCCGCGGATGGCATAGATCCAGCCATGCAGGTTGAGCTTCATCAAGCGTGCGGGA
>JAYWHQ010000564.1:0-2141 GCA_043777655.1 Allobosea sp.
GACTTCGTCGAGGCGGCGCTGCTGCGGCGCTCCGGCTGGGGCGTGCGCATGATGCCGGGCCTCCGCGGCAGCCATGAATCCGGCCCCCCCTCGATGGCCGCGGCGGCGGCGCGCGACCGGCGCTGGTGCCAGGGCAACCTGCAGCATTCGCGCATCATCGGCGCCAAGGGACTGGTCTGGCCCACGCGCCAGCATTTCGCCACCGGCATCATGGGCTATCTGGCCTCGCCTTTCTGGCTCGGGCAACTGCTCGTCGGCATCGCGATCGTGCTGCAGGTCAACTATGCGCGACCGGAGTATTTCACGCGCGAATTCACGCTGTTTCCGCTCTGGCCGCGCTTTGACCCCGAGCGTGCGCTGAACCTGTTTGCGGTGACGATGGCCATCCTGCTCGCGCCGAAACTGTTCGGGCTTATCCTCACGCTGATGAACAGCGCCATGCGCCGTGCCTGCGGTGGTGGCATCCGGCTGGTCCTGTCAGCCATCCTCGAGATCCTGCTCTCGGCGCTGCTGGCCCCGATCATGATGGTGATCCAGTCCGGCTCGGTGTTCGAGATTCTGCTCGGTCGCGACACAGGCTGGAACCCGCAACGGCGCGACGACGGCTCGATTCCACTCAGCGACATCATTCGCCGCCACCGTTGGCATACGGGGCTAGGCATCTTTGCCGGCATTTCAGCCTTCATGATCGCGACTTCGCTGTTTGCCTGGATGTCCCCCACGATTCTGGGGTTGGTTCTTGCCATCCCGCTGTCCTGGGCCTCCGGACAGCTTGCCATCGGCCTCTGGCTGAAAAAGCATCACCTGCTGATGACCCCCGAGGAAGGCGAGCCTCCCGCGATTGCGACGCAAGCAAACCGGCTGGAAGCGGAATTTTCCAGGCACCGCTTCGACGATGATGACGGCATTGCTGCGCTGCATGCAGACCCTGTCATGCGGGCCGAACATGACGCGATGTTGCCAGTGGTGATGCCTCGCAAACGCGGCGATATCGAAGCTGACAGGGCCGTGGCTCAGGCCAAGCTAGTGGATGCGCAAACCATTGATGACGCCGTGGCCTGGCTGAAGCCGAAGGAGCGCATGGTGGTGCTGCATGACCGGGCGCTGATCGGGCTGCTCGCGTCCTTGCCGGGTAAGAATTGACGCACCAGAAAGTGCAACCTTCAGTCAGAAAGTCATCGCTGCTGCGTTGATCACACCTGCCGCCAACGACGCAGACCCGAGGAAAAGCGCTGCAGCCAATTCTCCAGCGGCAATGCGCTCCGAGAGGTTCGGCAGGGCGAGCCGCACCAGCCAATAGACAAACAGCTGCACCACAATCGCCACGACGCCCCAGACCAGCAGGTCGATCACGCTGGTCGAGTTGACGACGGCACTGGAGAGCGGCAGCGCGAAACCGATGAGACTGAGACCAAGCGAAACTGCAGCCGCCGTGTTGTTGTTGCGGATGAGACCGAATTCATTGTGCGAGGTCGCCAGCGTGTAAATCGCCAGATAGGCGGCAACCAGGCCGAGCGCGGCCCCGAAGAACATCGCAAAATCCGGTAGGCGACTGAGCGCAAGCTGAAACATGTCCTGATTCCCTGAAATCGAGTTCGGCGTTCAACCTGCCGCTACTGCTGTCTCGAAGGCAATGGCTGTTCCCAGCATGGTGGAAGAAGGAACCACAACACGACCCGCAATCTCGACGAAACGCACGCCCTGCCCGCTCAGATGGTTCTTCAACGCCGCAGTATCGTCAACCGCAACAACAAGGCCGACGAAGCGCGTGTCTCGTACCGTGAGGAGCGGAGACGCTCCAAGCATCGCGGCGGCGGCCTGAGGGGTCAGGATGTCGATCCGCCCGCGCGGCAGGCTCGCCGTGATGCCCATCGAGTTCGATTTCAGGCTGCGCTCACCTGTGAAACTCGACAGGAAGATATGATGGTCGCTCGGGTTTTCGGCGAGCATCAGCACGGAGGCCAGACCTTTGACGCCATTGGCGTGCTGCTGGGCGCTCGTGTTCCAGAAGTTCTCCGGCTCATGCTGCTGGCAGGTGAAGAAGCCGCATTCCAGCGCCATCGCGTCCTGCGCGAAGGCGAGTGTAAACGCCACGCGCATCGGCGAACCATCCGTCTTGATGCCCTTGCGCTGGCATCAGC
>JAYWHQ010000565.1:0-2137 GCA_043777655.1 Allobosea sp.
GGCATGACCTATGCGGCGCCCCTGCGCGTGACCCTGCGCCTTTCCACCTTTGACATCGACGAAGATTCCGGTGCGCGCACGATCCGCGACATCAAGGAACAGGATGTCTACATGGGCGAAATGCCGCTCATGACCGACAATGGCACCTTCGTCGTCAACGGCACCGAGCGCGTCATTGTCTCGCAGATGCACCGTTCGCCGGGCGTGTTCTTCGATCACGACAAGGGAAAGACGCATTCATCGGGCAAGCTGCTGTTTGCCGCCCGCATCATTCCCTATCGCGGCTCGTGGCTCGACATCGAGTTTGACGCCAAGGACATCGTGCACGCCCGCATCGACCGCAAGCGCAAGCTTCCGGCGACGTCGCTGCTCTATGCGCTGGGCATGGATGGCGAGGAAATCCTCAGCCATTTCTACGCCAAGATCCCCTACACCCGTGACAAGACGGGCTGGCGTTTTCCCTTCGATGCCGAGCGCATGAAGGGCATGAAGGCGCCTGTCGATCTGGTTGATGCCGATTCAGGCGAAGTTGTCGTGGAAGCCGGCAAGAAGCTGGTGATCCGCGCCGCCCGCCTGTTGGCGGAAAAGGGCCTGAAGGCGCTGCGCGCTACCGACGAGGACCTCATCAGCCAGTATATCGGCGAGGACCTGGTCAACATGGAAACCGGCGAGGTCTATGCTGAGGCCGGTGAGGAAATCACCGAGAAGCTTCTGGCGACGCTGACCGAGGCCGGTTTCAATGAGCTGCCGCTGCTCGATATCGACCACATCACCATTGGCCCCTACATCCGCAACACGCTGACGGTGGACAAGAATTCCCGCCGCGAAGAGGCGCTGTTCGACATCTACCGCGTGATGCGTCCGGGTGAGCCGCCGACGCTTGAGACCGCCGAGAACATGTTCCAGTCGCTGTTCTTTGACAGCGAGCGTTACGATCTGTCGGCTGTCGGCCGCGTCAAGATGAACATGCGTCTTGATCTCGATGCCGAGGACACCGTGCGCGTGCTGCGCAAGGATGACATCCTGGCGGTCGTGAAGGCGCTGGTCGATCTGCGCGACGGCAAGGGCGAGATCGACGACATCGACCATCTCGGCAACCGCCGTGTGCGTTCGGTCGGCGAACTGATGGAAAACCAGTATCGCCTGGGCCTGCTGCGTATGGAGCGCGCCATCAAGGAGCGCATGTCGTCTGTCGACATCGACACCGTGATGCCGCAGGACCTCATCAACGCCAAGCCTGCTGCTGCCGCCGTGCGCGAGTTCTTTGGCTCGTCGCAGCTGTCGCAGTTCATGGACCAGACCAATCCGCTGTCCGAAGTCACGCACAAGCGTCGCCTTTCGGCGCTTGGCCCTGGTGGTCTGACGCGCGAGCGTGCCGGCTTCGAGGTGCGCGACGTGCACCCGACGCATTATGGCCGCATCTGCCCGATCGAAACGCCGGAAGGCCCGAATATCGGTCTCATCAACTCGCTCGCCACGTTTGCGCGCGTGAACAAGTATGGCTTCATCGAGAGCCCATATCGCCGCATCCGCGATGGCCAGCTGACAGATGACATCATCTATCTCTCGGCCATGGAAGAGGCGAAATACAACGTCGCGCAGGCCAATGTCGTCACCGATGCCAGTGGAAAGCTGACGGATGACCTGATTGTCTGCCGCCGTGCTGGTGAAGTGATCGTGACCCCGGTCATGCAGGTCGACTTCATGGACGTGTCGCCCAAGCAGCTGGTTTCGGTTGCTGCCGCGCTCATCCCGTTCCTTGAGAACGACGACGCGAACCGCGCGCTGATGGGCTCCAACATGCAGCGTCAGGCTGTGCCGCTGGTGCGTGCCGATGCGCCGTTTGTTGGTACCGGCATGGAAGCCATCGTGGCGCGCGATTCAGGTGCCGCGATTGCGGCCCGCCGCACAGGCGTGGTCGATCAGGTCGATGCGACACGTATCGTCGTGCGCGCCTCCGAGGGCATGGACCCGACGAAGCCGGGCGTCGACATTTATCGCCTGCAGAAGTTCCAGCGTTCCAACCAGTCGACCTGCATCACGCAGCGTCCGCTGGTGAAGGTGGGCGATCTGGTCAAGAAGGGCGACATCGTCGCTGATGGTCCCTCGACTGATCTTGGTGAATTGGCGCTCGGTC
>JAYWHQ010000566.1:0-2136 GCA_043777655.1 Allobosea sp.
GCTGGCGACCTGCGCCATGAGACGCAGTTCAACCCAACTTTGTGCCATCAGCCCCGCGCGACGCGCCGATCACGGTCACGCCTGCGATCGGCTGCAGGCTGATATGCGATTTTTGCATGGTACGAGCAGTAGGGCATGCCAACGCCCGACTTGCCGCCGCAATAGCGGAATTCAGCCGTGGACGGGTCGCCCATGGGCCAACGACACATGGATTCGCGCAGTTCCATAATCGTTACGCGTTCGGAGAACGGGATTACGACGTCTTCCGATGGCGCCGGCTCAACTTCGGGGGAAACTTCGGCCTCGGGCTGGAACTGCGGCTGCAAAGCCGTGTTCCCGCGCGTGAAATTGCCCCCGCCGCCAGACATCGGGTGACTTGGTGCCCGTGTTGTCGTCTTGCGTGGTCGCGGGGTGCTCGAGCTTGGCGCCTTCGCGCGGCCAGACAAGCCGAGACGGTGCACCTTGCCGATCACGGCATTGCGCGTGACGCTGCCAAGCTCGCCAGCGATCTGGCTTGCACTCAAGCCATCGTTCCAGAGCTTCTTGAGAAGCTCGACGCGTTCTTCAGTCCAGGTTCCGACCTCGGTCATCATCTTACCTACTCCGCATTCCTGGCCAAAATCTGGCCTTGTCACATCAAGCGCTTGGCGGAATCCCTCGCCATTCAGTCTCGCCATAGGCAAAACCGGTCAAGAACGCTGACAGGGAACTGGAACGCCGCACGAGATGTCGTATCTCGTTGAGAACTTCATACAAGATAGCGTGACTCTCCGGCAAGAGTCCCCGAATCGGTTTGATGCTTTTCCCCAGACAAATAATTTCTGAACTGTCGAGTCGATTTCTTCTGCAAGGCGCGCCAAGAATTGACAAGGAAACGGCGCATCAGCATAACGAAAGCGCTCGAAGGGCTGCTTCCGAGGCGGCAAAGTTTCTCACAAACAAGGGCTTACGGACATGGCGCGGGCGGACAGGGACAGATTGCTGCGACGATGATGTGCAAGGTTTTGGCGTCATGGCCAAAGCCTGATCCGTTTCATGCCCTTGTCTCAATTTTCCGCGAGGATCGCGTCTATGGCTTCCGCCAATACTTCTGTTTCCAAGCCCTCCGTGCTGCTGCCGACCTATGCGCGGGCACCCGTCACGTTCGAGCGCGGTGAAGGCCCCTGGGCGATCACGGCAGATGGTCAACGCTATCTCGATTTCGGAGCTGGCATTGCTGTCAACGCGCTCGGCCACGCGCATCCGCATCTGGTCAAGACGTTGACCGAGCAGGCCGCCAAGCTTTGGCACACGTCCAACCTCTACCAGAGCCCGGAAGGCGAGCGGCTGGGCCAGCGCCTGTGCGATGCCACTTTTGCCGAGCGCGTCTTTTTCACCAATTCTGGTGCCGAGGCGAATGAATGCGCCATCAAGATGGCGCGCAAATATCATGCGGCGAAGGGCCATCCGGAGAAATTCCGGATCATCACCTTTGAGGGTGCGTTTCACGGCCGCACGCTGGCGACCATCGCGGCAGGTGGCCAGCAGAAGTACATTGATGGCTTCGGCCCCAAAGTCGATGGTTTTGACCAGGTGGCCTTTGGTGACCACGAAGCTTTGAATGCGGCCATCACGCCAGAAACTGCCGCGATCATGATCGAGCCCGTGCAGGGTGAGGGCGGCATTCGCCCTGTGCCGCCGCAGTGCCTGCGCGGCCTGCGCGCCTTGTGTGACGAGCACGGCCTGCTGTTGGTTTTTGACGAGATCCAGACCGGCGTTGGCCGCACAGGCAAGTTTTTCGCTTATGAACTGTCAGGCGTACAGCCCGACATCATGGCAGTGGCCAAGGGTATCGGCGGCGGGTTTCCGATGGGCGCTTGCCTGGCCACGGAGGAGGCCGCGTTCGGCATGGTCGCCGGCTCGCATGGCACCACCTTTGGCGGCAATCCGCTGGCCATGGCGGTGGGCAATGCTGTGCTCGATGTCGTGCTGGCCGATGGCTTCATCGACAATGTCGCGCAACTTGGCTTGCGACTCCGCCAGAAGCTGGCAGAACTGAAGGACAGGCACCCGAAGGTGATCGCTGAAGTTCGTGGCGAAGGCCTGATGCTTGGTCTCAAGTTGCACACGCTCAACACTGAGTTTGTGACGGAGGCG
>JAYWHQ010000567.1:0-2130 GCA_043777655.1 Allobosea sp.
CCCCTGCGGCAACTGGCTGGCACGCTTTGTCTTTCCAGACCCGGTGCATGAATTCCGGATCGAGGTCGATCTCGTCACCGAGCTGTCGATCATCAACCCGTTCGACTTTTTCGTCGAGGCCGATGCCGAAACCTTTCCGTTCAGCTATCCGCCGGAACTTTCCGAGGAGCTTGCGCCCTATCTGGTGGCCGAGCCGCTGGGGCCACGCCTCAAGGCATTTCTGGCAACGCTGACCCAGCAACCGATGAATACGGTCGATTTCGTGGTCGATCTCAATGCGCGGCTGCAACAGCTGATCGCTTATGGCATCCGCATGGAACCCGGCGTGCAGGACCCGGAGCTGACGCTGGAGCTGGCCAAGGGCTCGTGCCGTGACACGGGCTGGCTGCTGGTGCAGGCCTTCCGGCATCTGGGGCTGGCCGCACGCTTTGTCTCCGGCTACCTGATCCAGATGAAGGCCGACATCGCGGCGCTCGATGGCCCATCCGGCACCGACAAGGACTTCACCGATCTGCATGCATGGGCGGAGGTCTATATCCCCGGCGCAGGCTGGATCGGGCTTGACCCGACCTCCGGCCTGCTCTGCGGCGAGGGGCATCTGCCTTTGGCGGCCACGCCGCATCACCGCTCGGCTGCGCCCGTCAGCGGTGTCGCGAGCTTTGCCGAGACGCAGTTCAGCTTTGACATGAGCGTGACGCGGCTGCGCGAAGTGCCGCGCATCACCCTGCCCTTCTCGGATGAATCCTGGCTCAAGCTCGATGCTTTGGGCGAAAAGGTCGATGCCGACCTCAAATCTCAGGATGTCCGGCTGACGGTTGGTGGCGAGCCGACCTTCGTCGCCAATTCCGATTTCGAGGCCGAGGAGTGGAACACGGCAGCCGTCGGACCCACCAAGCGCCACTTTGCCGATGATCTGATCCGGCGGTTGCGGGACCGTTTCGCGCCGGGCGCCATGTTCCACTATGGCCAGGGCAAATGGTATCCGGGCGAGACGCTGCCGCGCTGGGCGTTTGCGATCTACTGGCGCAAGGATGGCCTGCCGATCTGGAGCAATGCGGCCCGCTTTGCGCGCGAGCCCGGCACGACCAAGATCGAGCAGGCGGCATTGCCGAAGCTTGATGATGCGGCGGCCCTAGCCGAAGGGCTGGCGGCTCGCCTCGGCATCGGGCCGGACCATGTGCTGCCGGCCTATGAGGACCCCGGTCACTGGCTGCTCAAGGAAGGGCAGCTGCCTGAAAATGTCGATCCGCTCGATCCCAAGCTGAGCGACCCGGAAGAGCGCGCCCGGATGACGCGCGTGTTCGAGCGGGGCCTCGGCAAGCCAAGCGGTTTCGTCATTCCCGTGCAGCGCTGGAATGCGCAAGCCGGCGATAACCGCTGGCGTTCGGAAAAGTGGAAACTGCGGCGCGGAAAGCTGTTTCTGGTTCCGGGCGATTCGCCGGTGGGCTATCGCCTGCCGCTGGGCTCTCTGCCCTGGGTTGCGCCATCGGCCTATCCGCATATTCACCCGCAGGACCCGCTGGAAGCGCGCGGTGGCTTGCCGACGGCCAACGCCGGAACACCCGCTGCACCGACAGCGGTACCCGTCACGCCAATGCCGACAGCCGCAGCGCCCACACCCGGCCATGTGCAGGCCGTGCAATCGGCAACAGCCGCGCGTGAGCCCGAGAGACAGGACCGTGTCGAGCAGGACCTGACGGCTGATGCCGTGCGCACCGCAGTCAGCGTCGAACTTCGCGACGGCATCTTGTGCGTGTTCATGCCGCCGGTGGAGCGCGTCGAGGATTATCTCGATCTCATCGCCAGCGTCGAGGGCGTGGCGGAAGCGGGCGGTTATGACATCCAGATCGAGGGTTATCCTCCGCCCTATGACCCGCGCATCAACGTCATCAAGGTCACGCCTGATCCCGGCGTGATCGAGGTGAATGTCCATCCCGCCGAGAGCTGGAAGGATGCGGTGGCAATCACCCGCGCGGTCTATGAAGAGGCAAGGCTGGCCCGGCTGGCAGCCGAGAAATTCATGATCGATGGCCGCCATACAGGCACGGGCGGCGGCAACCATGTTGTGCTGGGCGGTGCAAAGCCTGCTGACAGCCCTTTCCTGCGCAGGCCGGACCTTTTAAAGAGCAT
>JAYWHQ010000568.1:0-7106 GCA_043777655.1 Allobosea sp.
CCATGGCGCCGGAAACGCCGGAATTCACCAAGCATGGTCAATTATCGGCGATGCATGAGGTGCTTGGCGCGCTCGGCATCAGGATGCCGAAGACGCCGCTCAACACAAGCTTCTTTCTGGCTCTCGCCTCGCTCTTTGCGATCTGGCTGCTGATCTATCGCTCGCGGCTGGGCTATGCGATCCGCACTGTGGGTGCCAACCCGCGTGCGGCTGCCTATGCGGGCATTTCGCCCCAACGCATCACCATGGTCGCCATGTCGATCTCGGGCGCGCTGGCTGGCGGGCTTGCCGTCAACGAGGTGCTGGGTGTGCAGCACCGGCTGCTGCTGGAATTCACGGCGGGCTATGGTTTTGTCGGCATTGCGGTGGCGCTGATGGGACGCGGCCACCCGGTCGGCATTGCGCTGGCCTCGCTGCTGTTTGGCATTCTCTATCAGGGTGGTGCCGAGCTTGCCTTCGACAAGCCAGCGATCACGCGCGACATGGTGGTGGTGATTGGCGGGGTGGTCATCCTGTTTGCAGGTGCGCTCGATGGGCTGTTCCGGACATTGGTCGGCAAGCTGTTCGTTCGGGCGCGGGAGGCCTGACGCAGATGGACATGCTCGCTTCCATCGCTGTCGTGATCGATTCCGCCGTCCGGCTGTCGACGCCATTGCTTTGCGCCTGTCTTGCCGGGCTCTGGTCCGAGAAATCGGGCGTGGTCGATATCGGCCTTGAGGGCAAGATGCTGATGGCGGCATTCACCTCGGCGGCGGCGGCCTATGCCACGCAGTCGGCCTGGATCGGGCTGGCAGCCGGCATGGCGGGGTCACTCGCGCTGGCGCTTGTCCACGGCTTTGCCGTCATCAGCCAACGCGGCAACCAGATCGTCTCGGGCGTGGCCATCAACATGCTGGCAGCGGGGCTCACCGCCATCATCGGCAATGCCTGGTTCGGGCAGGGCGGACGCACGCCACCGCTCGATGGTGCGGCGCGTTTTCCTGACATCGTATTCCCGTTCGCCAATCAAGTGAAGGATGTGCCGGTGCTGGGGCTTCTCTATGAGGAGATCCTCTCGGGCCATGCCGCACCCGTTTATCTGGCGCTTCTGTCGGCCGTTGCCACCTGGTTTGTGCTCGACCGCACCCGCTTTGGCCTGCGGTTGCGGGCGGTGGGCGAGAACCCGGCGGCGGTGGACACAGCCGGCATTTCCGTCACGCGCCTGCGCTATGGCGGTGTCATCATTTGCGGGCTGCTCTGCGGCTTGGGCGGCACCTATCTGGCCGTGTCGCAATCGGCGAGCTTTCTGCCGCATATGACGGCGGGCAAGGGTTTCATTGCGCTGGCGGCGCTGATCTTTGCCAACTGGAAGCCGTGGCGGGCACTTGGCGCATGTTTCCTGTTTGGCCTCTTGGATGCCACCGCCATCCGGATCGAGGGCGTGGTGCTGCCGGGCATTGGCCAGGTGCCGGTGCAGCTGATGCAGGCCATGCCCTACATCATGACCGTGGTGCTGCTGGCGGGCTTCATCGGCAAGTCCGCGCCGCCAAAAGCAGCAGGCCTGCCCTATGTGAAGGAGCGCTAGCGTGACGAAGGTGCATCCCGCCGGGCTTGAGGCCCTGTTTGAGGCTGCTCGCGCTGTCCAGCCACGCGCACACGCGCCCTATTCGCGCTTCAAGGTGGGTGCGGCGCTCCGCGATGGTGAAGGGCGCATCTTTTCCGGCTGCAATGTCGAGAATGCCGCCTATCCGGTTGGGGCCTGCGCTGAGGCCAGCGCGATCTCGGCCATGATCGCCGGTGGTGGCACGCGCATCGCAGCCATCGTGGTTCTGGGCGAAGGGCGCGAACTGGTCACGCCCTGCGGCGCCTGCCGCCAGCGCATCCGCGAGTTTGCCGGGCCGACAACGCCTGTTGTGATTGCCGATCTTGCGGGCATCCGGAAAGTTTTCACGCTGGAAGAACTCCTGCCCGCCTCCTTCGGCCCGTCCAATCTGGAGCCATGATGCAAGTGCATTCCACCCCCCATGAAGCCACACACCATGACGAACTGTTCAAGCGCGCAGCTGACAGGGTCGCTGACTTGCGGCCGGGTTGCCGGATCGATTGTGCCTTCGTGCTTGGCACTGGGCTGGGCAGCCTCGTCGAGGAACTTGAGGATGCGGTGGCGCTGCCCTATCGCGACATTCCGGGCTTTCCAGCGGGCGATGTCAGCGGCCATGCCCGGACGCTCTGGTCCGGACGCCTGGCTGGCAAGGACGTGATTGTGCTGCAAGGCCGGGCGCATTTCTACGAGACCGGCAATGCGGCCATCATGCGGGTGCCGGTCGGGATGCTTTCGAAGCTGGGGTCGCCGCCGCTGGTGCTGACCAATGCGGCGGGCTCAGTCCGGGCTGACATGCAGCCTGGCGCGCTGGCACTCCTCACTGACCATATCAACTACAATGGCCCCAACCCGCTGGTGGGCGACACGGGCGATGCGCGTTTTGTCTCGATGACTGACGCCTATGACCCGACGCTCGGCCAGCAGTTGCGCAACGCGGCGCATGTCTCGGGGGTCCGGCTGCATGAAGGCGTCTACATGTGGTTTTCAGGCCCCAGCTTCGAGACTCCGGCTGAAATCCGCATGGCGCGAGTCATGGGGGCTGATCTTGTCGGCATGTCGACTGTGCCGGAGGTCATCCTGGCGCGGCGTTATGGTCTGCGGATTGCCGGACTCTCGATTGTCACCAATCTGGGCGCGGGCATCGAAGGTGCCTCGCCCTCGCACCATGAGACGCGCGATGTCGCCACGAAGGCTGCCCATGACATGCGGCGGCTTGTCCGCAGCTTTGTCGCTGGCTTGCCGCAGCCGGACACGGCAAGATGATTCGCGACTGAAACGCGCCCGACCGCCCTTGACTGCTCTTGAATGGAATGCCCGATGAAGACTGCTGAACAGCTCCTGGCTGCCCGCGCACTGTCGCTGCTTGATCTGACCGACCTGTCCGAGCAGGCGAATGAGGCCGGCATCGTCCAGCTTTGCGCCAAGGCCGTCCTGCCACAGGGGCATGTGGCGGCGATCTGCATCTGGCCGAGCTTTGTTTCGGTGGCGCGCCGCGTCTTGCGCGAAGGTTCACCTGTAAAGATCGCCACCGTCGTCAACTTTCCGGCAGGTGGCACCCATGTGCAGCGTGTGGTTGGCGACATCACTGAGGCGCTCGATGACGGGGCTGACGAGATCGATCTGGTCTTGCCCTACAAGGCGTTTCTGATGGGCGATGCCGACATCGCGCAGGACATGGTGGCTGAGGCCAAGGCAGCCTGTGGAGACAAGCTGCTGAAGGTCATTCTGGAAACCGGTGAATACCCCGATCAGGCCAGCATTGAAGCAGCCTCCCGCATCGCCATCGCGGGTGGCGCTGACTTCATCAAGACCTCGACCGGCAAGAGCAAGCTCTCTGCCACCCCAGCCGCTGTCGAGACGATGCTGAAGGTCATTGCCGAGACAACGCGCCCCGTTGGCCTCAAACCGTCGGGCGGCATCCGCACATTGGCCGATGCGAAGACCTATCTTGATCTTGCTGACACAATCATGGGGCCTGATTGGGCCAAGCCCTCGACGTTCCGGTTTGGAGCCAGCGGGCTGCACGCCGTGCTGATCGAGGCTCTCACCGGCCATGCGCATGGCGAACAGACAGACGGAGCCTATTGATGCTGCTGCCGCAGGAAATCATTGCCCGCAAGCGTGATGGCCACACGCTCTCTGGCGACGAGATCGCGCTGATGATTGCAGGCCTGACCAATGGCCGCGTCAGCGAGGGGCAGGTGGCAGCCTTCGCCATGGCCGTGTTCTTCCGTGGCATGAACAGCGACGAGCGCGTGGCGCTGACTTGCGCCATGCGCGATTCCGGCACAGTGCTGAACTGGGATGATCTGCCGGGGCCTGCGCTCGACAAGCATTCCACCGGCGGCATCGGCGACACGGTCAGCCTGCCATTGGCGGCTGCCATCGCAGCCTGTGGCGGCTATGTGCCGATGATCTCGGGTCGCGGGCTTGGACATACGGGCGGCACGCTCGACAAGCTCGATTCCGTGCCGGGCTATGTCACGCAGCCCGACCTGCCGCTGTTTCGCAAGGTGGTGCGCGCGACAGGTGCCGCCATCATTGGCCAGACGCCGGATCTTGCACCCGCCGACAAGCGGCTTTATTCGATCCGGGATGTGACGGCGACGGTGGAATCCATCCCGCTCATCACGGCCTCCATCTTGTCCAAGAAGCTGGCAGCGGGCCTTCACGGGCTGGCCATGGATGTGAAATTCGGCACCGGCGCCTTCATGCAGACCGAGAGCGACGCGCGCGATCTGGCAGCTAGCCTCGTCAAGGTGGCCAATGGCGCAGGCCTGCGCACCACAGCGCTCTTGACCGACATGAACGAGCCCCTGGCCAATTGCGCCGGCAATGCCGTCGAGGTCGCCTATGCGATTGACCATCTCAAGGGCAAACATCGTGACACGCGCTTCCACAAGGTGACGGTGGCACTCTGTGCCGAGATGCTGATGCTGGGCGGGCTGGCCGATGATCTGGCCGGGGCCAGTGCCAAAATTGAAAAAGCGCTTGCCAGCGGCGCCGCGGCCGAGCGCTTCGCCATGATGGTGACAGCACTTGGTGGACCTGCCGACCTGCTTGAGCGGCCCGAACTGCACTTGCCGCAAGCGACCATCGTCAAGCCGGTTTTTGCTGAAACGGTTGGCCATGTCCGCAGCATCGACACACGCGGCCTCGGCTTTGCCGTGGTGGCGCTGGGTGGCGGTCGCACGCGGCCGCAGGATGCGATTGACCACGCTGTCGGCCTTACAGAGCTTGCGGGACTCGGCCAGATGGCCTCGCCGGACGTGCCCCTTGCGATGCTGCATGCCCGAGATGCATCAACATGGGATGCGGCAGCCGCGCGCGTGCGAGCATCATACATCGTCGATTCGAACCTGCCAGCGGCACCCGGTCCGCTGGTGGCCGCGCGCATCACGGAGTGACACAAGCATGAGTCTGTTGCTGGCAATGGCCGACTGGCATGTGGAGGATTGGCGCCGCCAGTTCGAGGCGCAACTGCCCGAGATCGATATTGTCGCGCTGGGCGAACCCTTTGACAGGCGCGCCGTGCGCTATGCTGCCGCCTGGAGACATCCGGAAGGCAGCCTTTCCGGCCTGCCCGCGCTCGAGGCCGTGTTCTCGCTGGGTGCCGGCGTCGACCATCTGATGACCGACACCAAGCTGCCGGAGGTGCCGATCGCGCGCATTGTCGATCCGGACCTGACCACCCGGATGAGCGAATATGTCGTGCTGCATTGCCTGCGCTACCATCGCCAGCTGCCGCGCTATGAGCGCCAGCAGCGTGACAGCGTTTGGGCGGATGACCGCACCCAGCCCGCCGCCCGCTCGGTACGTGTTGGCGTGCTGGGCGTGGGGCAGCTTGGACTGGATGCCTTGCGCAAGCTCCAGATCATGGGTTTCGATGTGGCAGGCTGGAGCCGCTCGCCAAAGACCATCGACGGCATCGCAACCTTTTCGGGCACGGACGGGCTCGACCTGTTTCTGGCGCGCACCGACATCCTCGTGTGCCTGATGCCGTTGACGCCTGACACACAAGGTTTCCTCAATGCCTCGTTGCTGTCAAAACTGGCACAGAATGGCCGAACGGGCGGACCTTATCTCATCAACGCCGCGCGTGGGGGCTTGCAGGTCGAGGCCGACATTCTGGCAGCGCTCGACTCAGGGCAGCTGAAGGGGGCGACGCTGGATGTGTTCGAGCCTGAGCCGCTCTTGGCGGGTTCGCCGTTCTGGACCCATCCACTGGTGACCGTGACGCCGCACAATGCCGCCAACTCGGAGCCTGAGGCCTGCGCGGCGCTTGTGGCACGCCAGATCCGCACGCTGGAAGCCGGTGGCGCGCTCGATCATGTCGTCGACAGGTCCTTGGGCTACTGACGTCTCGCTTCAAAGCCGCCGGATACTGGTGATCGCGCCGAAGCTTTTGCTCAGGATTCGGTCGCGCGCCTCGCGCAAGGGTTCGGACATCACCGTCATCGAATGGCCGGTGGCATGCAGCAATGTGTCCGCATCGCGCATGATGCCGACATGGCCTTTCCAGAAGACAAGGTCGCCACGCTGCAAGCCGGACAGGCTGTCATCCAGCGGCAGCGCCACGCCAAGCGCCGCTTCGAGCTGGTCTGAATCGCGCGGCGACGGGATGCCGCCAGCCGCCAGCGACACTTGCGTGAGACCTGAACAATCCAGCCCCAGACTGGTCTTGCCGCCCCAGAGATAGGGCACGTGCAGGAAGCGTTCGGCGACTGTCACGAAGTCTGGCTCACAGGTGCCAACAGGCGTCAGATGCGCCGCCCAGAGGCAGGCGCCAGAGGGCAGGACGGCGAAATTGCCATTGGTACCCACAACCGTGACCTGTGCACTGAGCGACAGCACATCGAGGGGTGGAAGCTTCATGGACGGGCCGGGATAGAGGAAGGTGCGTTGTGCGCTCACCGTGTGCGTCGCTGGTGCAGTCAATGCGCCCAGCGCTGTCTCAGGCAGATAGCCGACATAGCCATCGCCCGCGAGCTGGCCCCAGGCCCAGCCTTCGAACCGTTCATAGACGGTGACGGCCTCGCCCATCAGTGCCTCGGTGTCGAGGGCGGCATCCGGGCGCGGCTCTCGGCGCAGCGCGGCAGACCCGGTGACGACCTGCATCACTTCGCCTTCTGCAAAATGGCTGGCATTGACCTGCCCTTTCAGCGCGAGCGCAGCCAGATCGGGGCGGGCAGGCGTGATGCGCCGGTCAAATGTCTCGGTCATGTGCAATCCTGTCTCAAACCAGCGCGCGGGTTTCGCGGATGATCGTCTCGCCCAGCTTCTCGACGGCCAGCGCACCCTTGACGGTGCGCTGGATGATGACATTGCGCTTGTCGAAGTCGTCACGCTTGCGGGTGACCAGACCATCCTTGCCCATGCTGTCGAGCGCGCGCGTGATGACGGGCTTGGTCACGCCGAGCTTCTCGGCCAGTCCGCGCACGGTGTGAGGCGGCAGCTCCAGATAGATCGTCAGCAGGATCGCCGTCTGGCGTGCCGAGAGATCATGCTCCTCATCGCGCACCAG
>JAYWHQ010000569.1:0-2127 GCA_043777655.1 Allobosea sp.
CGGCTGCACGCACCACATCTCGAAGAAAGGCTGGGGAAGCACGCTGGCCCAGCTGTCGAACAGCTGCACGGCTTCAGCGCCAGCCCTGATCTGGCGGTCAAGGTATTGGAAGACCGCCTCCGTCAGCAGGTCCATCAGCATCTGGAAGCCCTCGGGGTCGGAAAAGCCCCAGCGCTTGACATGGCCAAAGCCATTTCCGCTGCCGCCACGCCCCTCGACCATGTAAGTCGCGACGGTCCAGGGTGCACCGGCAAAGCCGATCAGCGCTGTCTCGGCAGGCAGCTTGATGCGCAACAGCTTCACGGTCTCGTAGATCGGCGCCATCACCTCGTGCAGCGGCGTGAGCGAGAGGCGGGCCAGATCAGCGCGCGAACGGATGGGCGGTGACAGCACGGGGCCTTCGCCCTCGCGGTAGTCCAGTTCCTGCCCCAGCGCGTTCGAGATCTGCGGCAGATCGGCAAACAGGATCGCGGCATCCATCGGAAAGCGCCGCAGTGGCTGCAGCGTGACTTCGGCTGCAAGCTCCGGCGTGTTGCACAGACCCAGCATGCCGCCCGCCTGTTTGCGGGTGACGTGATACTCCGGCAGGTAGCGACCGGCCTGGCGCATCAGCCAGATTGGTGGCCGCTCGGTTGTCTCGCCGGCCAAGGCACGCAGCAGCAGTTTTTTCGGAGCAGTCACAGGAGAACTCATTTCTGGCTTGGTGCACTGGCGCTGCACATCTCGGGAAAGATTCAGGACAGGTTCGGGCTTCGGGCTTTCAGGTCTTGGCCAAGGTCATGGCCCATGCGTGCAGCATCACTCACAGATCCATGGCGTTCGCCCTCGGCCCAGGCTGAACCATCGGGTGAAATCACGAGACCATTGAGATGCAGCGCGCCGTCCACCACACGGGCATGGCCAGCAATCGGCGTGCGGCAGGAGCCGTCGAGCACAGCCAACATGGCGCGCTCGGCGGTGACGGCATGGCCCGTTGCCACGCAGGCGATTGCTGCAATCTGCGCCAGTGTCGCTGCATCATCACGCCGAGCAACAAAAGCGATGGCGCCTTGGCCAACGGCGGGCAGAAAGGTCTCGACCGGGATGACGCCCGCCGCCTTGCCGGCCAGCCCCAGCCGGTTCAGGCCGGCAATCGCCAGAAACGTGGCATCGAACTCTCCCGCCTCGATGCGGGCGATGCGCGTGCCAACACTGCCGCGCAGCAGGGCCGTGCGCAAATCGGGCCGATAGCGGCGCGCCATCGCGCAGCGGCGGATCGAGGCTGAGCCGATCAGCGCGCCTTGCGGCAAATCCGCCAGCGTCGGGCCATGGCGGCTAAGCAGCGCATCACGCACATCCTCGCGCGGCAGATAGCCTGCCAGAACAAGGCCATCGGGCAGCACGGTCGGCAGGTCCTTGGCCGAGTGCACGGCAATGTCGACCTCGCCACGCAATTGCGCTTCGTCGATCTCCTTGGTGAACAGACCCTTGCCGCCGGCTTCCGCCAGCGAACTGGTCTGGATGGCGTCGCCCGTCGTTCTGATGATGCGCGTGGCAATATGGGCCTGCGCCGTATGCGCATCCCAGGCGTGCCGGGTGGCCAGCGCAGCACCGGTCAGATTGGCCTGCGCCAAAGCCAGCGGACTGCCTCTTGTGCCAATGACGATTGGTTTCAATGCAACGCTTCCATCCCTGGCGGGATGGCTCCTCCGTGGCGCGGTGATGCGGCCCAAGTTTCTGAGCAGGCTTTAGCGCCACGCGCATCCCGGAGCCAGTGCCATTCGCGTGTTTTCGGCGAGGCTGCTAGGCGCCACCAATCTCCAGAAACGAAAAAGCCGGTGAGCAAACACCGGCGTTCCCGTCATGCATCAAAGGCAGGTAAGCTCAGGGCGTTTTCTTGCCATCAGCGCCAAACTGCTTGAGATACGCCGTCAGGTTGGCAATCTGCGTGTCGTCTTTCATGCCTGCATAGACCATCTTGGTGCCGGGCGTCACGCCGCGCGGATCCTTGATGTAGACCGTGAAGTTGTCCGGGGCCCAGACCTTGTCGAGCGTCTTGTAAACGGCCGAGTAGTTGTAGCCGGGCAAGGTGCCGGCCTTGCGGCCGAACAGGCCGTTGAGCTGCGGGCCGACACCGTTCTTGGCGGT
>JAYWHQ010000570.1:0-2124 GCA_043777655.1 Allobosea sp.
GGCACAGGCATGGCGCGCGGCACCTTGCGCGTCTCGGCGCCAACCTCCTTCGGGCGGCTGCACATCGCACCGCATCTCAAGGTGTTCCTCGATCTCCACCCGATGGTGACTGTGGATCTCGTGCTGTCCGACAGCTTTGTCGATATTGTCGCCGAGGGCTTCGATCTCGCCGTCCGCATTGCCGACCTGCAGGATTCCAGCCTGGTCGCGAAGAGGCTCGCGCCCAACCATCGCGTGCTGTGCGCAAGCCCAGCCTATCTTGCAGCGCAAGGCGTGCCGGCACGTCTCGATGAACTGCCACGGCATTTTCTGATCGCGCACAACACGGATCATTGGCGGCTGGAAGGGCCGGACGGGATCAGCTTGGTGACAGTCAGCGGTCCGCTGCGAACCAATTCGAGCGAGGTGGTGCGCGAAGCGCTGCTGGCTGGCGTCGGCATTGCGCTGCGCTCAACCTGGGACATCGGGCCCGAGCTCAGTGCAGGCGCGCTGGTGCGGGTGCTGCCGGAATGGTCCGGCGGGCGGCGCGTGGCAGTGCATGCCGTCTATCCCAGCCGCCGCCACATGGAACAGAAGGTGCGCGCCTTTGTCGACTACCTCGGCGGGCTTTATGGCGCGATGCCGTACTGGGACCGGGGATTGACGCTGGCGTGAGGCTCAACCCGGCGGCGGCTCGCCGCTGTGGCTTTTGCGCACGCGCCGCACGGCCCACCAGACGGCAAGGATCGCAACGGGCACGAAGAGCGCAGTTGCCACGCCCGGTTCGATGGCCAGACGGCCTGAATCCTTGGCACCCTTGGCGATGTAGCCGAACAAGCTGACGACATAATAGCCGATGGCGGCAACCGAGAGGCCTTCCACTGTCTGCTGGAGCCGGAGCTGCATGCGGGCGCGGTCATTCATCGCCGCCAGCAGGTCGCGGTTCTGGCGCTCCAGTTCGACATCAACGCGGGTGCGCAGCAGATTGGCCGCGCGCGTCAGCTTGCGCGACAGATCGGCTTGCCGCTCGACAATGGTGTTGCAGGTGCGCATGGCTGGCGCCATCCGCCGGTCAAGGAAGGACTGGAAGGTGGGCAAGCCCTTGATCCGCACCTCGTTGATGACAACAAGCCGCTGCTTCACGATTTCCGCATAGGCGCGGCTGGCGCCAAAACGATAGGCCGACATCGCCGCTTCCGCTTCCAGCGCGGCGGCGAGCCCGGTCAGCTCATCAAGCAGCTTCTGGTTGGCCGCCAGACCTTCCGTCGCGGTCATTTCCTGTGCGATTCGCGTCAGTTCCTGTTCGATGTGTCGCACCAGCGGACCGACGCGCTGCGCCTCCGGCAGGCCCAGCAGGGCAAAGCTGCGATAGGTCTCGATCTCGATCAGCCGCTGCACCAGTGCGCCTGCCATCATCGGCGTCAACGCACGATCCTGCACCAGAATGCGCACGCGACCACGCTTGTCGGCCCGGAAATCGCTGGCGATCAGCGCCGCATCCTCGTTGACGAGCGAGGCCGAGAGGAAGGCAATATCGAACACATCGAGCGCCTTCGGAGCCTCGCCCTGCAAGGCCAGATCGATGGCCACCATCAGGGGGCCGGGCTGCGGCAGCCCCTCCATCCAGCCGGTAAGGTCACCTGCGTCGCCAAACGGATCGCCCTTCACCGACCGTGTCGCGGCCTGCCAGGTGTAGGTGACGAACTCGGTGTGCTGTTCCCAGCTTAGCGTCACGCCATCGACTGTCGCGCGGTGGTGCTTGGCCTGTGGCGAGGGCTCGGTCAGGCTGCGCGCACGGCACCACGCCACCAGCGCCGCCCGGTCTGCCACTGCCTGTTCGGCATCGGCCACGAAACCGAAATGCAGCACGCGCGAAGGTGTCGTCAGCGGCGTGAACGGCCGGGCATGCACCTCGCCCAGCACGGCATCACGCAGCGGATGGATCGCAAACCCCCCCGATGACGGTTTTGATGATGTTGTCATGGATGTGCGTCCCCGGCCCTGCAACCGACATAAGGCGCAATCATCCCACCGTCACGCGGCAAATCCGGCGGCATGGCCAGTTGATCCCGCCGCACTAGTTGACGGCCAGCGCCTCGATACCGGCAACATTGAGGCCACCCGTGTCATCGGAATCCGACGAGA
>JAYWHQ010000571.1:0-7080 GCA_043777655.1 Allobosea sp.
TCGATGGTGCCCGCTGGTTCGATGGCGTGCTGCCGGACATGGAAAACCACGCCGCGCGCGTCAACCGCTCGGCGCAGGCCATCGGCCTGAAGCCCACCATGACGCAGGACGAAATCCTGGGCCTGACGCGCGAGGGTATCAAGAAGTTCTCCGGCAACACCGCGCTCTATGTGAAGCCGATGTACTGGGCTGAAGCCGATGGCGCCTCCACCATCATGGGCGACCCGGATTCGACCCAGTTCTGCCTCTGCCTGTTCGAGGCGGTGATGCCGCCAGCCACAGCTGGTGCCTCCGTCACCAAGGGCGCGTTTCGTCGCCCGACGTTGGAGACAATGCCGACTGACTCCAAAGCCGGCTGTCTTTACCCCAACAATGCCCGCGTGCTGCGCGCCGCCAAGGCCGCCGGCTTCGACAACGCACTGGTGCTCGACATGATCGGCAATGTGGCGGAGACGGCGACCGCCAACATCTTTCTCGCCAAGGACGGTGTGGTGCGCACGCCGGTTCCCAACGGCACGTTTCTCAATGGCATCACCCGCCAGCGTGTCATCAGCCTCCTGCGGAGCGATGGTGTCACGGTGGAGGAAAAGAGCCTGACCTATGCCGATTTCGAGCAGGCCGACGAGATCTTCACCTCGGGCAACTACTCCAAGGTGATGCCGGTGACGCGCATTGACGAGCACACGTTGCAGCCGGGTCCGGTCTTCAACAAGGCGCGGCAGCTCTACATGGATTTCGCCCACTCAGCGAAGGCCTGACCGCTCAATGGCGCGCCTGCGCACACGGCTGACCGAGCAGCTCGGCATCGTCCATCCCATCCTGTCAGCCCCCATGGCACTGGCCGGCGGCGGGGCGCTGGCGGCGGCTGTCACGCGGGCGGGCGGGCTCGGGCTCATCGGCGGCGGCTATGGCGATACGGAGTGGCTGGGCGCGCAGTTTCTGGCCGCTGGCAATGAGGCGGTGGGCTGCGGCTTCATCACCTGGTCCCTGGCCAGGCAGCCGGAGCTGCTGGAGCAGGCGCTGTCACATCGCCCGCGCGCCATCATGCTGTCCTTTGGCGATCCCAGACCGTTCGCGCCCGCAATCGCTGCGGCTGGTGCGCGGCTGATCTGCCAGTGCCAGACGATGCAGCACGTGCGCGAGGCGCTGGATGCAGGCGCCTCGATCATTGTCGCGCAAGGCGCGGAAGCCGGGGGCCACGGCCAGTCGCGCGCCACCATGACGCTGGTGCCGGAAGTTGCTGACCATCTGGCAAAGGCGAGCCCTGACACATTGCTGGTGGCAGCAGGCGGCATTGCCGATGGGCGAGGACTGGCGGCAGCGCTCATGCTCGGTGCCGATGGTGTGCTGGTCGGCACAAGGCTCTGGGCCTCGCGCGAGGCGCTGACCCATGCGCGCCACCAGCAAGCGGCACTTGCGGCCGATGGCGACGCCTCGATCCGCACCAGCGTGCCCGATGTCGCACGCCAGCTTGATTGGCCCAGGCCCTTCACGGCGCGCGTTGCCAACAACGCCTATATCCAGCGCTGGCAGGGCCGTGAGGCTGAGCTCCACGCGGCTGCCGATGTCGAAGCACCACGCTACCGCGAGGCTTTCATGGCAGGCGATCCGGACAATGCCGGCGTCTTCTTCGGTGAGGCGGCGGGGCTGATCCACGATGTGCCGCCGGCTGGCGAGATCATCACGCGCATGGTGACCGAGGCCGCCAACCTTCTGGCAGGCGCGGCGGCGAGACTGGCCTAGCTGCGAAGTGTGAGTCCCGCCAGTCGCATCGAGACAGCCAGAATCGCGCCATAAACCGCCAGCAAAGTGAAGCTGGAAAAGGCGAGCGTCATCAGGCGTCCCCAATCCGCAAAGCTGCTGAATGCCGAGGCCAGCACCGGCAGAAGCAGGGTGATGGCCACCCCTGCAATCATCGCGCTGGCAGCGGCGATCATGCAGGTCTGCACCATCACGCCATCAGGCGCGATCCAGCCGCGCCTGCGGGCAACAAGATAGAGCGCGATGACGTTGATCCACGCGCCTGCTGCCGTGGCATAAGCCAGGCCGGGCGCGCCAAGGCTGCGCCAGAGCAGCAGCTTCAGCGCAATGTTGATGGTGATTGCCGCTAGCGAGATCAGCATCGGCGTGCGCGTGTCGCCGCGCGCGTGAAAGCTGGAGACGACAGCGCGGATCAGCACGATGGCTGGCAGCCCGCTGGCATAGGCCAGCAGAACGGCGGCAGAGGCACGAGAGGCACTGGCGTCAAAAGCGCCATACTGGAACAGACCCGCCACGATCAGCTCCGGCATCACCACGAAAGCGGCAAGACAGGGTGCAGCCAATTGCACCGTCAGGCCAATGGCCCGGTTCTGCTGGCGATGCGCGCGCGGCGCATCGCCAGCAGCAAGATGGCGGCTCATGGTGGGCAGGAGCACGGTGCCGACGCCAATTGCAATGACGCCAATGGGCAGCTGATAGAGCCGCTCGGCGAAGTAGAGCGCGGCATAGGAGCCGCGCGGCAGCAGCGAGGCGATGATCGTGTCGGCGAACAGCGCGATCTGCACACCGGCCGAACCGATGACGGCAGGCCCCAGCGTCCGGAAAAACTGCCTGGTGTCATCATCCAGCCGCGGGCGGGCAAGGGCTGCGCCCACGCCGGCCCGGCGCGCAGCCAGCATCAGCAGCAGCCATTCCAGCAATCCTGCCAGCGCCACGCCCCAGGCGGCCGCGTGGGCGGCGCTCGGGAACAGGAAGGCCACCAGCAACGCCAGCACGAGACACAGATTGAGCAGCACGGGCGCGGCGGCCGCGGCGGCGAACCGATCCACCGAATTGAGATTGCCAGCCAGCAATGTCACCAACGTGATGAAAAGCAGATAGGGGAAGGTGATGCGGGTCAGCGTCACAGCAAGTGCAAAGCGCGCCGGATCATCGACAAAGCCCGGCGCCAGGAGCGTGATGATCTGCGGCATCAAGGGCAGGGCGAGGGCCAGCAACACAACCTGCACAATCAGCATCAGCGTGTAGATGCGGTTGGCAAACAGCGCTGCTGTCGCCGCGCCTGCTTGTGTGCGGATGCGCGTCAGCGAGGGGATATAGGCCTGGTTGAAAGCACCCTCGCCAAAGATGGCGCGGAAATGGTTGGGAATGCGCAATGCGACAGAGAACGCATCCATCAATGCGCCCGCGCCCAGCACGGCGGCCAGAAGGATGTCGCGCGCAAAACCGGTCAAGCGCGACAGCAGCGTCAGCCCGCTGACCGACAGGATCTTGCCGAACATGCTAGCGTGCGCCCGGCGGCAGCACATCGCTGCGGCGGTCACCTTCGACGGCACCGGGAAGACCCACGCGCTCGCCAATCAGATAGAGCGGGCGGCGCTTCACTTCGGCGAAGATGCGCCCGACATATTCCCCGATCATGCCCAGCGAGACGAGCTGGATGCCCGAGAAGAACATGATCGAGACGATCAGCGAGGGAAAGCCCGGCAGGTCCGTGCCGAAGAACAGCGTTCGCACGAGAAAAAACAGCGCGACGAAAGCCGCGATCACGGCGATCAGCACACCGAGATAGGTCGCAATCTTGAGTGGCACGGTGGAGAACGAGGACAGCCCGTCAAACGCAAAGCGGAACAGACGCCTGAAGTTGAAACTCGTCTGGCCGTGGGCCCGCTCGGCGACATCGAAATTTACACCAACCGATCTGAAGCCGACCCAGGCATACAGCCCCTTGGAAAAGCGCGCCCGTTCCGGCAGCGCTTTCAGCGCATCGACAGCCTTGCGGTCGAGCAGGCGAAAATCACCGGCGCCTTCCGGCAGCTCGGTTTCGCCGAATACCGAGAACAGTCGGTAGAAGGCCCGCGCAAAGCCGCGCTTCATCTGGCTCTCGCCGTCGCGGTCGGCGCGGGTGCCATAGACATTGAGATAGCCTTCACGCCACTTTTCCAGAAATGCAGGGATCACCTCTGGCGGATGCTGCAGATCGGCGTCCATGATGATGACGGCCTGTCCGCGCGCGTGGTCGAGGCCGGCGGCAATGGCCACCTCCTTGCCGAAATTGCGGCTGAGCGACAAGGCTTGCACGCGTGGATTGGCGGCGTTCAGCTCCCGCAGCACGGCTATGGAATTGTCGGCGCTGCCATCATCGATGCCGATGATTTCCCAGCTGACGACATGCTGCTCAAGCACTTTTGCCAGCCGCTCCACCAGCAGAGGCAGATTGGCCGCCTCATTATATACAGGGACAATGATTGTGAGCTCCGGCCCCGGATCGAGGACAGCTTGGCCTGCACCTTTGGTTTTCAGCGACGGCAAAAGGCAGCTCCCGGTCAAGACAGGCCATCAGGACAAATCACCTGCCCTATGTGGCACAGAATGCAAAAACAGCCCATGCTGTCCACAAGCTGCGATGGAATGGAGGATTCGTGCAAACCGACGGTGACAGGATGATGGCTGGCGAGGATCGGGCACATGCAAGTGATGAATTGCCGGGGCCTCGAAAGATCATCCTCTGTGCCGATGATTTTGCCCTGACGGATGGTGTCAGCCACGCGATCCTCGAACTGCTTGCCCAAGGCGCGCTGTCAGCGACGGGTGCCATGACCAACCGGCCGCATTGGCCAAGGCTGGCACAAGAGCTGGTGACGTTTTCAGGTCGGGCCGATCTGGGCTTGCATCTCAATCTCACCTGCGCGGAACCCCTGTCGCAAATGCCGGTTGTGGCGCCGTCGGGTCGTTTTCCGGCTCTTGGCGAACTCGCGCGCATGGCCTTGGTGTCTTCACAGGCGCGAGCCGAAATCGCGGCAGAGGTGGCACGGCAACTGGACGCGTTCGAGCAGCATGCCGGTCGCGCGCCCGATTTTGTCGACGGGCATCAGCATGTGCATGTGCTGCCGGGTGTGCGCCGGGCTGTGCTGGACGCGGTGGCGCACCGTTATGGCCGTGCCGAGGTCTACCTGCGCAACCCGGCTGACCGCTTGGCCGCTATTCGTGCACGCGGGGTCGCCGTCAACAAGGCGCTGGTGATTGCGGGCCTGGCGACCGGGTTTGCCGCTGCTGCGACGCGTCGCGGTATTCCGGTCAATGACGGTTTTTCTGGTGCATCGCCGTTTGATCCGACCCGGGATTTCGCGCAGGATTTCGAACGGTATCTCATCATGCCAGGCAAGCGGCATCTCGTCATGTGCCACCCGGGCCATATTGATGAGGAACTCTCAAAGCTCGATCCGGTAACATCAACACGACCGCTGGAGTATGAATTCCTTGCACTCCAGGCCTCAGAACCAACGTTCTTGCCCTGCCGATTTACGGATTTTGCCAGATAAAGTGCATAAAACAGATGCAAAACCGATAATTTTAGCGATTTTCGTAAATTGCAATCAATCATTTACCTCAAGTTGCCAAGCTGACCCCTGAAGAAGAAAAGTGATCGGTCCAAGCCGGTCAAAGGGGTTCTGTGATGAAGTGGCCTGCCCTCAAGCGCCCGGTGCGCACCTCCACACGTGAAACGTCGTTGGCCAGTCGCATTGTCGCGATGGCTGTCTTTATTGTGGCGGGTGCTATCCTGATCGCTGTGCTGGCAGCCACGCGCTACAATGTGACAAAAAGCCAGGCCGATCTTGACGCCAAGATCGACTCGTTGATGCAGATGGTGGTCAATGCAGCGCCTGCGCTGGTGCTTTCGCGCGACACGACCACGCTGGGCTATATTCTCGAGTCACTTCAGCTCGATCCTGATTTCAGCGCTGCCTTCGTCGCTGATGATGTCGTGGCGCTTGCCAGCTCGGGTCGCAATGAGAACGCCCGTCTTTCCATGTCGCCGCGCACGGTCGAGAAGCTGCTCGGCAAGGACCCCTGGGAGTTTTTGCTGGCAAACCCCGTGCACGTGATCGAAGACAATGCAGGCTACCTGAGGCTGCGCTCGGTCCAGATCGGCGCGCAGAAGAAGCAGGTTGGCTATGTCGTCATGCGCTTCGAGAAAGAGCGGCTCGAAGCGCGGGCGCGCACCGAGTGGCTCACCACTGTCGGCATGGGCATCGGCGCGCTGGGCGTGCTGGCATTGCTGCTGTGGATGTCGCTGAGCCGCATGATGAAGCCATTGAAGGGCATGACGACCGCACTTGTCGATCTCTCGAAAGGCAAGATGGACACCGAAGTGATCGGTGCCGACCGCCGCGACGAGATTGGCGCCATTGCGCGCGGCCTCGATGTCTTGCGCAGCAGCCTGGCCGAGCGGGACACATTGCAGGCCGAGCGCCTGATGGATGAAAGCGGGAAGGCCGAGCGCCAGCAGGACATTGATGATTCGATTGCCAGCTTCCGCACGGAAGTCACCGACATGCTGGCCGCGTTCGAAGACAATGCCGGCCGCATGAGCGACGCCTCGAATGGTCTTGCCAGCATGGCAGCAGAAGCCTCCAACCGTGCAGCGCGTGCAGCCGAAGCCTCGAACGAAGCCTCGACCAATGTCGAGACTGCAGCGCAGGCCGCCGAGGAAATGGGTGCCGCGATCCGTGAGGTGGAGATGCAGGTCCAGCGTGTGCGATCGGAAATCTCCGAGGCCGCATCAGCCTCTCGCAACACCAAGGAAACGGTCGGTGAGCTGGAAGCAACGGCCCGCACGATCGGCGAAGTGGTCAATCTCATTCGTGACATTGCCGCACAGACCAACCTTCTGGCCCTGAACGCCACCATCGAGGCGGCGCGCGCCGGTGAAGCAGGGCGCGGCTTTGCCGTGGTCGCTGCCGAGGTGAAGACACTTGCGTCACAGACAGCATCGGCCACGGACCGGATCGTCGGCCAGGTGAGCGCCATCCAGTCCGCAACAGGCGTCGTCGTGGTCTCGATCGAAGGCATTACCGGACGGATGGCTGCCATCGAAGGCTTCGCCAATTCCGTGGCGGCCTCCGTCGAGCAGCAGGCGATTGCGACCGGCGAGATTGCAGCTGGCGTCGCCATGGCCAGCAGCTCCTCGATGTCGGTCACCAGCGATTTGAGCATGCTGGCGAGCTCGGTCGAACAGACCGGCATGTCCGCCGATGAGGTCAAGCGTGCTTCAAGCGAGGTCTCCGATCAGGCCGAGCGCCTCCGCGGCACGGTCGA
>JAYWHQ010000572.1:0-2120 GCA_043777655.1 Allobosea sp.
GCACCCACGTCTTGGAACTCGCAAACACCAGCCCACTGTTGTCAGAACAAGAAAGGCGTGGATCCTCGGGACGAGCCCGAGGAAGACGGTGGTGTCCGCTTGCTCCTTGCGAAGAAGAGAGAAGGCGCTCACGCCGCCTTGCGCGGATGCTCGTCGATTTCGCCGACGCGGGGCAGGCCATCAATGGCGCCGGCCTTTTCGGCGGGCACGCAGAGCATGTTGACGCAGGAGACGCCGCCGAAGACATCATCCTTGCGGCCGCGCGCATTGTTCGGGTTGAAGCAGGGCGCGATGTGCCAATAGGCCTCATAGCCAAGCTCGCGTACGGTTGCGATCAGCTCGGGCGAACGATCAGGAAATTCGTTCTCGATGTAGAGGGCCGGGCGCATCTTGCCGATTGTGGCTTTCGCGCCTTTCAGCACATCCACTTCCATGCCTTCGACATCGATCTTGATGAATTTCAGCGTCGGCAGGTCATAGACCTCGTCGATGGTCAGGATCGGCACTTTGCGGCTCATGCGGGTGACGTCGCCCGCATTCATGCGCGCGGCTTCCGCCAGCTGCTCAAGCGGAATCGCGCCATAGTTATGCTGGGCAGCGTAGCTGATCTCGGCGATTTCGACCTCGCCCGCCACCGCACCTGCGCCGGCGTGGAACAGGCGGGCATTGGTGGCGTGATTGAGCACGCAATTGGCCGCCAGCACCTGGAAAATGCGCGGCTGCGGCTCGAACGCGAAGACATGGCCGGATGGGCCGATCTTCTTGGCGATGGGCACGGTCAGCGAGCCGATATTGGCGCCGACATCGATGACATTGTCGCCGGGCTGTAGCACCTGCGCCATCAGCTCGAACTCAGTCTCGGTCCATTCGCCATATTCGATCAGCGAGCGCGAGATGTAGGTGTCGTTGGTGAGAACGACCATCTGGCCGTGGCGGGTCTGGGTGATGGTGAAAAGGGACATGGGGTGCGCTTTCAGGGCGTGGGGCGAAGGTTTGGGCACACGCAAGGACCGCGCGAGCGTTGTCCAATTCATGATTTATCAAGGTTAAGACTTCGTTCGCCTTTCTCCTGTCTGATGGTGCATCGGATTTGTTTGGAGACGACGCGATGACGGCACGTTCCTGCGGCACCTGCTCGCTTTGCTGCAAGGTTTTGCCCGTTGGCAGCCTGTTCAAGCCCGCCGGCAAATGGTGCGCGCATTGCAGGCAGGGCAGCGGTTGCTCCTCCTACCAGCTGCGTCCACAGGCCTGTCATGACTTCAACTGCCTCTGGCTAGAAGAAACCTGGCTGGGTGAGGAGTGGAAGCCTGAGGTCGCGAAATTCGTGATGTCCTATGAATATGATGCGCGCTGCCTGTCGATTCATGTCGACCCCAACCAGCCGCATGCCTGGAAGCGCGAGCCATATCAGGGGCTGCTGCGCGCAATTTCAGAACGCCATCTGGATGATAACAAGGTGGTGATGATCGTCGAGCCGACACGCCGCACCTTGCTGCTGCCCGATCAGGAGATTGTGCTGGGTGGCCGTGATGAAGTCTTCACTTGGGAGATCACGCGCAAGCCGGGCGCGGGCAAGCCGGAATATGACATCATGTTTGATCGCGTGGTCGCCGAGAAAGTGGCCTAAGGTCGTTCTGGTCTATACTTGAAACATAAAGTATAGATCAGCCCTTTCCTGCACGCAGCAAGTCCAGATAGCGGCCAGAATAGACATATTGGCCGATATGGCCGATCTCGTGGCCGACGGCGCCATAGACCTCGCCGCCACATTGCTCGCGCCAGCGCGTGCAGAAGGACAGGTCCTCGGAGAGGAGCGAGTCCGTTTCCTTGTAGTAGATCTGCTCGAAGAAGCCCCAGAATTTCGGGTTGCCGAGCGCGTCGCCACCTGCGGCCACCGCGCGCTCGAGCACCACGCCCATATCAACCATCTTTACCAGCACCGAGCGCTTGATGAGCGTCACCGCCATGCCGATGCCTGCGAGTTTGCACAGGCCGTTATCGACATGGAGCTTCTCTGTTGGCAGGTGCATTGTCACGAAGCTCAGCGCCTCTGCCATGCATTGCTCATAGGGTGCGCCGGTGAGGGCGGCGGCATGAAACGCCTTCATGTCGAGCGTGCG
>JAYWHQ010000573.1:0-7069 GCA_043777655.1 Allobosea sp.
CCGTGCCACAGCGCGGCATGCAGGTGGCCCATGTCGATCTCAACCTGATCCGCAACGCGTTCCAGTTTCGCGCCTTTCTCGAGCGCGAGGCGACGGCCCATTTTGCACAGACTGCCAGCGATGCCAGCATCGCGGCGCAACGCAAGGCGCATGAAGCCATCATTGCGCGCGCTGAAAGTGGTGGCGATGCGGAAATGGTGCGTGATGCTGAAGTGGTGGATCGTGGCCTGCATGAAGCCATCATCGATCATCTAGACAACGAGATCATCGCCAAGGCCTACCGGGTGAACTGGCTGAAGATCAAGCTCATCCGCCAGAACGAGACGCGGCTCTATGCCGAGCTTGTCGTGCCGGTGATGCGCGACCATCTCAGGGTCATTGCGGCCATGGAAGCGCGCGATGGCGACGGGGCCGCAGCCGCCATGCTGGACCACATCGCCAATGCGCGCGCGCGGGCCATTGAACTCTGATTGCATCCAAGTCGACTTGAACGGCTTCTCCGACCACGCCAGATTTGCAGCACAGACACGACGACATCAGGACACTTGCCATGCTCGACAAACCTTCGCGCAACGCGGCCGAACCGGGCCGCCGCACGCTCATTCTGAACGCCAGCGACACGGTGGCTGTGGCGGTCGATCCGATCGAGCCGGGCGCGACTGTTGGCGGCGTCACGGCGCTGGCCCGCATTCCGCGTGGCCACAAGATGGCGCTGGTGGCGCTGGCGGTCGGCGAGCCGATCCGCAAGTTCGGACAGATCATCGGCTTCGCCACTCAACCCATCGCGCCAGGTGAATGGGTGCATGAGCACAATACCGGCTTCCACGCCTTCGAGCGCGACTATGCCTATGGCGCGGAAGCCAAGGTTGAGCCTGTGCTGCCGCTGGAGCAGCAGGCGACATTCGAGGGCTTCCGCCGCGCCAATGGCAGTGTTGGCACGCGTAATTATGTCGGCATCCTCACTTCGGTTAACTGCTCGGCCTCGGTCGCCAAATTCATGGCGGAAGAGGTCAAGCGTTCCGGCATTCTGGCGGATTATCCGCATGTCGATGGCGTGATCGCGCTCACCCACGGCACGGGCTGCGGCATCGACTACAATGGCGAGGCGTTCGAGGTGCTGAAGCGCACCACCTGGGGCTATGCCTGCAACCCCAACATGGCCGCGGTTCTGGTGGTCGGGCTTGGCTGCGAGGGCTTCCAGATCAAGCGCATGAAGGACGCTTATGGCGTCGTCGAGAGCGATGTCTTCCGCTCGCTGACCATTCAGGAAACGGGCGGCACGAAGAAGGCTGTCGCTGCTGGCGTCGAGGCGCTGAAGGCCATGCTGCCCATCGCCAACCGCGCAACCCGGCAGACCGCGCCTGCCTCCGAGCTGATGCTGGCACTGCAATGTGGCGGCTCCGATGGCTATTCCGGCATCACGGCCAACCCGGCTTTGGGCGCGGCGGTCGATCTGCTGGTGCGCCATGGCGGTACGGCGATTCTCTCCGAAACGCCGGAGATCTATGGTGCCGAGCATCTGCTGACGCGCCGCGCCGCGACCCGCGAGATTGGCGAAAAGCTCGTCGGCATCATCAAGTGGTGGGAGGATTATACGGCGCGTGCCCGCATGGACATGAACAACAACCCGTCGCCCGGCAACAAGGCGGGCGGGCTGACGACGATTCTGGAAAAGTCTTTGGGTGCTGCCGCCAAGGGTGGCACCACGACGCTGCAGGGTGTCTATCACTATGCCGAGCCGGTGCGCACCAAGGGCTTCGTCTATATGGACACGCCGGGCTATGACCCGGTTTCTGCCACGGGGCAGGTGGCGGGCGGCGCCAATCTGCTGGCCTTCACCACCGGGCGCGGCTCGGCCTATGGCTGCAAGCCGACGCCCTCGATCAAGCTGGCCACCAACACGCCGATCTACGAGAAGATGCTCGACGACATGGACATCAATTGCGGCGATGTGCTCGACGGCGTGACGCTGGAGGCGAAGGGCCAGGAGATTTTCGACACGCTGCTGCGCGTGGCGTCCGGCGAGCGCTCGAAATCCGAACAGCTGGGCTATGGCGATGCCGAATTCGTGCCCTGGCAAATCGGCGCGACCATGTGAGCTGTGCGTCTTTCCGGGGCCGCGAAGCGGAACCCGGAACCCAGACGCACCCTAGGATATCGCCATCATCGTCATGGCGAGCGGAGCGAAGCCATCCAGAATCGACGCGACGGAAGGCTGGATTGCTTCGCTGCGCTCGCACTGACGGGAGTGCTCATATCCGCAAACCCGCCAGCCGCCCCACCGCATCGCGGATCGCGGGCTCACTGACATTGGCCATGGCCACGCGCAGATGGCGCTGCTGGCCCGGCCCGAAATAAGGGCCCGGCAGCATCAGCACACCATGTGTCTGCGCCAGAATCTGGCCAATGCGACTTGCATCAACACCTTCGAACGGGTGTGCCAGATAGGCGAAATAAGCTCCTGAGGAGAGCACCTGCCAGCGCTGGTTGCCAACAGGTGGCAGAGCATCAATAGTCTCGCGAAACACATCCCCGCGCGCATTGATCCTGGCCCGCGTGGCCTCGCGCCAGAGGCGCGTTTCCTCGACAGCGGGCGCCAGCGCCATCTGTGCGGCGCGCACCGGGCTGATCTGCACGCAATCCAGCACCTTGGCGATCTCGGGGATCAGTGCATGATCGGCCATGATCGCGCCCATGCGCCAGCCGGGCACGGCATAGGCCTTCGAAAAGCTGTAAAGGCCGATCACGCTTTGGCGCCAATGGCTTGTGGCGAAGAGATCATGCGCGTGGGCCTGCCCATCGGGGAGGAAATCGCGATAGGTTTCATCCAGCAGCAGCCGGATGCCGCGCCGTGCAGCCATCTCGGCAAAAGCCCGGAGCGTGGCGCTTGAATAGACCGCGCCGGTTGGATTGTTCGGCGTCACCAGCACGATGGCGCGGGTGCGATCATCGATCAGCGCCTCGGCTTCAGCCACATCCGGCACAAAGCCGTCTGCTGCCGAACACGGCAAGGCGCGGGCCTCGATGCCGAGCATGCGCAAGGTCATCTCGTGATTGAAGTACCACGGTGCGGGCAAGATGATGTTGTCGCCCGCACGCGCCAGCGCCATAACGACGGCAAAGTAAGCCTGATTGCACCCTGCCGTGATGCAGATGTCCGCGGGCCTGAGATCAGCGCCACCGCTGCGATGGATGTCCCTGGCCAGCGACTCGCGCAAAGGCGCATCGCCCTCGATGGCGCCATAGCGCGCGGCAGCGGGCAGGGCGGTGGCGGCTTGAAGGGCGGCCAGCAGCGAATCGGGCGGTGCCTCGCCCGGCGCACCTTGCGAGAGATCGATCAGCGGGCCATGCGCGCCAGTATAGGCCGCCGCCCAGCCACGTGCCTCCGGAATGGGTGGCGAGCCGGTGTCGAGCAGCAGCGGGTTGAGGGGGGTGGGAGAAAGGGGCTTGTCCATGGCCTGACCATCAGAGTTTGCCCTATCCGCGTCAACCCAAACTGAGATGTGTGGCGATTCCCGGGGCCGTGTTGCGCAGCGAAACTGAACCCGGGACCCAGCGCAATGATTTGCCGCGCAAGCGGCGCTTGCTGTCACGCTCTCCAAAATCAGGCCGCTCTGCGAAGTGGTGTTGTGCTGGATCCCGGATCAGGTTCCGCTGCGCTGCACCTGTCCGGGAGTCGCAAGGGGCCGCGCCCGACCTCGCGGCACCGCGGTCATCCGCGCGCCCGCGCGTCATCCTCGTCCTCAGACTTGATCCGAGGCTCGTCCCGAGGACCCACGTCTGCGCTTGTTTTTGGTGAGAGCAAGCTGGCGTTTGCGAAGGGAAGACGTGGGTGCTCGGGACAAGCCCGAGCATGACGCGTGGTGACTGCGCCTCCCTCCCCCTTGCGGGGAGGGATTGAGGGTGGGGGTCGAGCGGTTGCGGCGATTGGTTGCTCATCCTGCCACCACCCCCATCCCTGGCCCTTCCCCGCAAGGGGGAAGGGAAAACCTCACCCCTCGCGGAAGAAGATGTCAGCGCAGCTGACAGATGAGGGGCCTTGTTTGCTTGGTCGCGGCCCAACCCCTCATCCGTCTCGCCGCTTGCGCGTCGATCCACCTTCTCCCGCAAGGGGAGAAGGGAAGGCCACTTGCGCAAAATGGTTGCCAAGGCCTGGCTTCGGCCATATTCCCGCCTGCAACTCCTGTTTTGGCGAAGCTCATGAACCTGTTCGAGATTTTTTCTGCGCGTGTGGCGGCAGCTGTTGCTGCTCTGGCGGCTGAAGGCCATGTGCCGAAGGGGCTTGATCTGGCGCGCATTGTTGTCGAGCCGCCGCGCGATGCCAGCCATGGTGACCTCGCGACCAATGTCGCGATGGTGCTGGCCAAGGAGGCGGGGATGAACCCGCGTCAGCTGGCCGAACTGCTTGTGCCGAAGCTTTCAGCAGATGCCGATGTCGTGAGTGCCACGATTGCCGGGCCGGGCTTCATCAATCTGAGCCTGAAGCCTGCCGTTTTCACGGCTGTCCTGACGGCTGCCGTGCTCTCGGGCGCCGATTTCGGGCGCGGGGCCGACAAGAGCGAACCTCCCGTCAATGTCGAATATGTCTCCGCCAACCCCACCGGCCCGATGCATGTCGGCCATGGGCGCGGCGCGGTGTTTGGCGATGCGCTTGCCAATCTGCTGGCCTTCGCCGGGCGCAATGTGACGCGGGAGTATTACATCAACGATGCCGGCGCGCAGGTCGATGTGCTGGCCCGTTCGGCCTACCTGCGTTACCGCGAGGCGCTCGGCGAGGAGATCGGCGCCATTCCGGAGGGGTTGTATCCGGGGGATTATCTCGTGAGCGTTGGCCAAACCCTTGCCAAGGCTCATGGTTCAGACTTGAAGGGCATGCCGGAAGAGCAATGGCTGCCGCTTGTCCGGCAAGTCGCGATTGATGGCATGATGGCCATGATCCGCGATGATCTGGCGGCGCTTGGTGTGGAGCACAGCGTCTTCTTCTCGGAACGCTCGCTGCAAAACCTTGATGGCAACCTTGATGCGGTCGGCGCGACGATTTCCTCCCTTCGCGCCCGCGATCTCGTCTATGAAGGCCGCCTGCCGCCGCCCAAGGGGCAGAAGGACGAGGATTGGGAGGATCGCGAGCAGACGCTGTTTCGCGCCACGCAGTTCGGAGATGATGTCGACCGGCCGCTGCTGAAATCTGATGGCGGCTACACCTATTTTGCGTCAGACATCGCCTATCACAAGTCGAAATTCGACCGGGGTTTTCCCGAGATGATCGACGTCTGGGGCGCCGACCATGGCGGCTATGTCAAGCGCATGCAGGCGGCTGTGAAGGCGGTAACCGGGGGTGAGGGCGCGCTGGACGTCAAGCTGTGCCAGCTGGTGCGGCTGCTGCGCAATGGCGAGCCGGTGAAGATGAGCAAGCGCTCGGGCGATTTCGTCACGCTGCGCGAGGTCATCGACGAGGTCGGCCGTGACGCGGTGCGCTTTATGATGGTGTTCCGCAAGAATGACGCGACGCTGGATTTCGATCTGGCCAAGGTGGTCGAGCAGTCGAAGGACAATCCTGTCTTCTATGTGCAATATGCCCATGCGCGCGGGGCCTCGATCTTCCGGCAGGCGCGTGAGGCCCATCCTGGACTTGATCTGTCACCCGAAGCGCTGGCTGCAGCCGATCTCACGATCCTGTCAGACGAGGCTGAGGTGGCGCTGGTGAAGCTCATCGCGCAGTTCCCGCGGCTGGTCGAGGGCGCAGCCCTGGCGCATGAGCCGCACCGCGTCGCTTTCTATGTTCATGAGCTGGCCAGCGCTTTCCACAGTTTGTGGAACAGGGGCAAGGATTTGCCGCAATTACGGTTCGTTAATCAAGATGATGGAAAGTCCACCCAGGCAAGACTGGCTCTGGTTCATGTGGTCCGTTCTGTGCTTGCCTCGGGTCTGGCGATTGCCGGTGTTGCTGCTCCCGACGAAATGCGCTGAGGATGGGTTGATCCTCCGCGCATCCCACAGTTGACCGCGCGCGTTGTCTGGCGTTCCCTCTTGAGGCGTCGGCAAGGCCAGCCCGGAGTGAGCACAGATGAGCGAACAGGCCAGCAAGTCCCGCTTTGCGATCGATCTTGATGATCTCGAAAAGCAGCTGAAATCCGTGGCGCAGCCCGCGAAGGGCGCGGTACCCGCCGATCCGCTGGCAGAACTTGCCCGCATTGTCGGCAAGGATGATCCGCTGAAGGCGTTGTTTGCTGATCGCAAGGCGCCCGTGCAGCCGATCCCCCAGCGTGTTGAACCTGCTTTTGAACCGCTTCCGGAAGCCATTCCGCAGGGCAACCTGCGCGGTGGTCTCGACGATTTCGAGGATGCCTTGCGCCGCGACCTGGAAGCGCAGGTTGCGCCATCCGCGTTTGAGGCAGCCCAGCCGCGCCGCGTCGTTCTTGATGAAGATGCCTTCCTTGAAGAAATCGCCTCCCACCGTGATGGCGCGGTGCCGGTTTCGCCGATGCGCCATGAGCATGATTTTGATCTGGACCATGCAAGGGGTCTTGACCAGGCAAGGAGCTTGGATCACGCCCGAGGCCTCGATCACGCCCGAAGCCTCGATCGCGCCGAGGATCTGGATCAGGCCAGTCTCATGGCCCGTGATCTCGACAGCATGGGCCCGCTTCCCAGCGACGGAGGCTATGCCCAGTCGCAAGCCGAGCAGGGCATGTCGGCTGTCCGCGAAGGCCAGCCGGATATGCGCGAGCTGACGCCGCGCTCGGGCCTTGGCAAGGGTTTCATTGTCGCTGGCAGCCTGCTGGCGCTGGGTGCTGTTGGCATCATCGGGGCCTTCAGCTTCGGCGGCAGCAGCAAGACGGCTGATGGCCAGCCGCCAATGATCAAGGCTGATACAGGCCCGACCAAAGTTGCGCCGGCCAATCCCGGTGGCACCGTGGTGCCGGATCAGAACAAGCAGATCTATGAACGCACAGCCGACACCAAGCCGGCAGACGCCAAGATGGTGAACCGTGAAGAGCAGCCGGTTGATGTCCAGCAGGCTGCTCGTGCCGCGCCGCGCGTGATTCTGCCTGCCGCCGGTTCCGCTTCT
>JAYWHQ010000574.1:0-2119 GCA_043777655.1 Allobosea sp.
CGCGCCGCCAATGCCCTCAGTCGCTCATGATAGTCATCGACCGTTTCGGTCTCGTCATTCGCAAAGCCGGTGCAAACAACATAGCCAGCTTCACCGATGCCTGCTTGTGGCGCGTCCAGCCCGTCAAACAGGTGATGATCCCGCTCGGCACCGATGAAATACAGCTTCTCGCCAGCACGATCAGCGATCAGGCGTCGCGCCACATCGCCAGATGTCACGATCGCGTCCCAGGCGGTATCAGGCACGCCAAGGGTCCTGAGCTGTGGCATGACGCTTGGGTTCGGTCGCGGTGCATTCGATACCAGAATGACCGTCCCCCCGGACTTGCGGAATGCTTCCAACGCTGCACAGGCGGCGGGATAGGCGCCGACGCCATTGTGGATCACGCCCCAGACATCGCAGAAAACCACGTCGTAGCGCGGTGCCAGTTCGGCGAGGCCTTCGACAAAAAGAGTCACGTTCCGCGTTCCGCTGCTGGGGTCCGGTCAGGCACTGGTTCGCCGCAGAACGGCACGGAAAGGCACACGCGCCTCCGCCGGCTCGACAGCGGCAGGCACTTCCGGCTCTGGCGCGCGGGCGACGGGCTCCGCGAACACTTCGGCCTTGACGAGGCGCGGCTGGGCAAAGGCAAAGCCCTGTGCGTGCTGGATGCCAAGTTCGAGCATGTCGGCCACGCTCGGGTCGTCCTCGACCTTCTCGGCCACAAGCACGATGGAGGCCCTCGCGAGCAGCGCCGAAAGATCTGCCGCCGCGATATCGCTGCGGCCCCGCGCAGCATCGGGAATCATCAGCAGGCTGGCCGCCACCTTGACGAAGCGGATGCCACGATCATGGAAGGTCGTTGCATCAAAACGCAGATCATTCACCTGATCGAGCGCAAAGCGGATGCCTGCCGCTGACATGGCACCCAGCAGGCCAAGGCTGGCGGGATCAAGCGAGCGGAAAATGCGTTGTGGAATCTCGATCACCAGATGCTGGATATAGCTGCTGTAGGCTTCCATCAGCCGGGCCAGCGATGCGAGCGCACGCGGCTCAGCCCAGGTTGTCGGGCTGATGTTGCATGACACGAACAGGTTGCCGCCCTTGCTGGCCAGATGGCGGGCAATCGCAAGCGCGCGCGCCAGCACCAGAGCATCCAGCGTGGATGCCAGTCCGCGCGCGGTGACCACACCCATGAACTCTGCCGGCAGCAACAAGGTGTTCTCATCGAGCCGCAGGCGCACGAGCGCCTCATAGCCCTGGGTGCGGCGCTGGGGCAGCTGCACAATCGGTTGCATGTGGATCTCGATCTGGCCAGCCGCCAGAGCCGCAGCAATCTCGCCAGCGCGTGCCTCCGATTGCTGCAACTGGCTGGCCTGAACGCTGAGATCAGACTCGGCGCGCAGAATGGGCATGTTCTGCTGGTTGTCGGAGGCCGCAACAGGCGCCAGGACTGGCGCCGGGACGGACACCACGACAGGCGTTACAGCTGGGGTCTCATCCTCGTTCAACCTCAGCTCATGATCGGCGAGGGTCTGCGCGACATCCTGCAGAAGACCCCCCAGGATGCCGACTTCTGCGGAAAGTTCTGCAAGCGTGGCGCGGGCGGGCGCAGCATCGGCTTCGCTCATGGGCAACTGGTCGAAACGTCGACCGACGGCTTCCATGCGCATGTTCGCGGCTGCCAGACGGATCTTCACCTCGCCGACACCGGCGGCCAACTGCTCCATCTGCGCCTGAAAGCGACGGTCCAGCATCATGCAGGCGCCAAGCAGCCCGCCGCCTGCCAGCAGGATGCCGGATGCCAGGCCAAGCCCGACCGGTGCCAGCGCAATGACCAATGCGCCCGTCGCAATTCCGCCTGCGCCTGCAAGAAAAGGCAGCTGGCGCGTCAATGCAGGACGAAGAGGCTTTGTCATGCGCGTCATGGCTCGCGGGCAGGGAAACGAATCAGCAGCGTCAACGTAGCGACGATGTTGCAGGCAAGCGAGGGTTTGCCCCATCCAGCAGCCTGTTCCAACAGAATAATTGGCCAGAAACCTCAGTTCATGATTGGGTGGGACAATGGAACATCGCCGCGACGCATTGCGTGGCGTTCAGATTAGCCAGCCTATAGGAGAAGCTGAGGATGCCTGAGACA
>JAYWHQ010000575.1:0-2105 GCA_043777655.1 Allobosea sp.
TCATGGCCCGCTGCATCCAGCGCGGCCAGATCAGCGATCCTGGTGCCATCGACCCATTCGGTCGTCAGCACGTCGCGTGCCGTACGCTCCCAGTCGGGCTTGGGCACGACGAAGTCAGGGTCGTCCTGCGTGTTCTCACCCAGCTCTGACAAGGCAGCAGCCTCGATCCGCAGGTCGAGCTCCAGCGTCACCGAGCGGGCGAGCGTCGCGAATGATTCGATCATGCGCAGCCGCCGCGCCTCTTCCGAGAACAGCTCGGCAAGCTCGCCCGCAAAGCGCATATCGGCCAGATCACGCGCAAACCGGGCGCGGATGCCGGGACGCAACACCTTCACAGCGACCGAGCGGCCATCAATCGTCACCGCCTTGTGCACCTGCGCCACAGAGGCAGCAGCGATGGGCGGGCCGATCTCGCGATAGAGGCTGGCGACCGGCGCAGAGAAGGCAGCCTCGATGGACGCAATCGCCTCGGCCTGCGCAAAGGGCTCCATCGCATCCTGAAGCCTGGCAAGATCCGCTGCGATGCGTGGGCCGACGATATCGGCACGCGTGGCAAGAAACTGGCCGTATTTCACATAGGAAGGCCCAAGCCGCGCAATGGCGCGAGACAGCCTCTGGGTGGCGCTCGCCGCGTCCTTGCGCTCGATCAGACGCGCAGCCTTGATGAGCAACTTCGGGCCAGCGGGAAGAACTGCCGGATCGACCACGCTGAGGGCGCCCTCGCGCGCCAGCACGAAGCCGACGCGGGCCAGCCGCCAGAGATGTCCGAGAGTGCCGAATCCGATGAGACCCGCCATGTCAGATCACAGCTTCCAGCCCGAATGCAGCGCCACCACGCCACCCGTCATCGGCGTGACGTAGACCCGGCCAAAACCGGCCTTGCGCATCATGTCGGCAAAAACATGAGGCTTGGGAAACTGCCGGATCGATTCGACCAGATACTGGTAGGGCTGGGCCTCGCCCGTCACCATGCGCCCCATGGGCGGGATCACATTGAAGGAATAGGCCTCATAGATCTTGTCCAGCACCGGCACATCGACATGGCTGAACTCGAGGCACAGGAAGCGCCCGCCCCGCTTCAAGACGCGATAAGCCTCATCCAGCGCAAGCTGGATGCGCGGCACATTCCGGATGCCGAAGGCGATTGTGTAGGCGTCAAAGCTGCTGGATTTCAGACCCAGATCCTCGGCGTTCCCCTGCACAAAGCGAATGCGGTCATTGCCCGGAAAGCGCGCCTCGGCCCGCTCGCGGCCGACCGCCAGCATCTCGGCATTGATGTCGAGCACGGTGACATCGGTCTTCGCGCCGCCCGCTTCCAGCACGGCGAAGGCGACATCGCCCGTGCCGCCTGCCACATCGAGATGGGCAAAGGCCCGGTCTCGCGGCGGCCGCAAGGTCGAGAGCAGCGCCTCTTTCCAGACCCGGTGCAGGCCAGCCGACATCAGATCGTTCATCAGGTCATAACGGCCCGCCACCTTGTGGAAGACGTCATCGACCTTGCCCTGCTTTTCTGTCAGCGGGACGGTCTCGAAGCCGAAATGGGTGTTGTCTGTCTGTGGCATTGCCGAGCAGTTTCTTTGCAGGTTCGGGATGGGTGCACAGGGTTTGCTGTCAGGAGCGATAGCGCATGCGGGCAAGCTATGCCACAGCAAGCGCAGTCGCACATGCCAGCCAAGTCTGCACAGGGTCACGGATCGATGCCCGAACTCCCGGAAGTCGAGACCGTCCGCCGCGGACTTGAGCCTGTCATGCAGGGCCAGCGCATCGTGAAGGTGGAGCAGCGCCGGGCCGACCTGCGCTTCCCCTTCCCGCCGCACTTCGTGAAGCAGCTGACGGGACGCGCCGTGCTGGGTCTGGCCCGCCGCGCCAAGTACCTGATTGTCGAGATCGAGGGCGAAACGCCCGGCGCTGATGCGACAGGCCTCGTCATGCACCTGGGCATGAGCGGGCGCTTCATCATCGAGGCGCCGGATGGCGTGATGCAGGCACCCGGCGAGTTTGCCAGCGAGATCACGCGCCATCTCCAGCACGATCACGTGGTGTTCCATATGTCGTCGGGCACGCGCATCACCTACAATGACGTGCGCCGCTTCGGCTTCATGGAT
>JAYWHQ010000576.1:0-2100 GCA_043777655.1 Allobosea sp.
CTTGGCGGAATAGAGCTCGAGCGTGGTCTTGTGGCCGCGGATCTTGCGGTACATCAGCGGCTGGGTGAAGCCCGGCTCGTCGCCCTCGTTGTGGCCAAAGCGACGGTAGCAGAACATGTCGACCACGACCGGCTTGTGGAACTTCTGCCGGAACTCGATGGCCACCTTGGCGGCAAACACCACGGCCTCCGGATCATCGCCATTCACATGGAACACCGGCGCCTCGACCATCTTCGCCACATCGGACGGATAGGGCGAGGAGCGCGAATAACGCGGATAGGTGGTGAAGCCGATCTGGTTGTTGATGATGAAATGCACCGAGCCGCCGGTGCGGTGGCCTTTCAAGCCTGACAGGCCGAGGCATTCCGCCACCACGCCCTGACCGGCAAAGGCGGCATCGCCATGGAGCAGAAGCGGCAGCACCTTTGAGCGCTCGACGATGTCGCCGAACTGGTCCTGCTTGGCGCGCACCTTGCCCAGCACCACGGGATCGACAATCTCGAGATGCGACGGGTTGGCGGTCAGCGACAGATGGACCTTGTTGCCATCGAATTCGCGATCCGACGATGCGCCCAGATGGTATTTCACATCGCCTGAACCCTCGACATCATCGGGGGCAAAGGAGCCACCCTTGAACTCGTGGAACAGCGCACGGTGGGTCTTGCCCATCACCTGGGTCAGCACGTTCAGGCGGCCGCGATGGGCCATGCCAAAGACGATGTCACGCACGCCCAGCGCGCCGCCGCGCTTGATGATCTGCTCCAGTGCCGGGATCAGCGCCTCGCCGCCATCAAGGCCGAAACGCTTCGTGCCGGTGAACTTCAGATCGATGAACTTCTCGAAGCCTTCCGCCTCGACCAGCTTGTTGAGGATGGCGCGCTTGCCCTCGCGGGTGAAGGCGATTTCCTTGTCCGGACCCTCGATGCGCTCCTGCAACCAGGATTTCTGCGCCGGGTCCGAAATATGCATGAACTCGATGCCGAGCGTGTTGCAATAGGTCCGATCGAGCACCGCCGTCATCTCGCGGATGGTCGCGAATTCCATGCCCAGCACATTGTCGATGAAGATCTTGCGGTCGAGATCGGCCTCGGTGAAGCCATAGCTCGAAGGGTCCAGCTCTTCCTGGCTCTTGATCGGCTCGATGCCGAGCGGGTCAAGCTTGGCGTGCAGGTGACCACGCATGCGGTAGGCACGAATGAGCATCAGCGCGCGCACGGAATCGCGCGTGGCCTGCTGCACATCGGCTGCGGACAGCTCGGTGCCGGCCTTCTGCGCCTTGCCCTTCAGCTTGTCGCTGACAACCTTCTCGACCACGCCCCATTGACCGTCGAGCGCCGAGACCAGTTCGCCATTGGCGGGAACGGGCCAGTTCGGCTTTTTCCACGAGGCGCCACGCGCGCTCTGCAAAACAGCTGCGCCATCATCCTTCAAAGCGCCAAAGAAGGCCTGCCATTCGGCATCCACCGAAGCCGGATTGGCCTGGTAGCGCGCATGCAGATCCTCGATGTAGGCGGCATTGGCGCCATAGAGGAAACCGGTCTGTGCAAACAGGTCGTTGGCTGGCTCGCGGCCCATATTGTCTCTCCGACTCAATCCACGATGAACAGGCGCGCACCCGAGGTGCTGCGCGAACGGTGCGGCTCGGCGCCATCGGCCACCTGATAGCTTTGACCAGCCTTCAGGTTGTACCGGCGCCCATCAGCCAATGTCGTTTCCAGATCACCACTGAGGCAGAAAAGCACATGGCCCTTCTGGCACCAGTGATCTGAAACATAGCCCGGCGAATACTCCACCATCCGGACCCTGATCTTGTTGTCGTCCGGGCCGAAATGCTGCGTCCGCCAGATCGCCTCGCCCTGCTCGCCAGCATGCCGGGTGGGCGAGACGCCCTCCCAGTCAGTTGTCACGAACGGGATGTCGCTGATCTTCACGGACGCTAAGCTCCTCAGCCTTTCAGCACATCCACCAGCGTCTTGCCGAGGCGCGCGGGCGACGGCGAAACGCGGATGCCGGCGGCTTCCATCGCCGCGATCTTGTCCTCGGCGCCGCCCTTGCCACCGGCAATGATGGCACCGGCGTGGCCCATGCGGCGGCCCGGAG
>JAYWHQ010000577.1:0-2094 GCA_043777655.1 Allobosea sp.
ATCAATGTCTCCATCCTTACAGATGGGCGCCTCCCGGTGGGGGGAGATGTCCCACGGACGGAGCTACTCGAAACCGCATCAGCGGTCAATCTGGAGACACAAAAAAACAGCGCGGGTTGCCCCGCGCTGTCATCCTGTCCAGCCTGTCGGGCTGTTCAATACTTGCGCACCATCGGGGCTGGCGCATAGGCCACCGGGAGGCGCCCATCTGTAAGGATGGAGACATTGATGGCGAACGTGATTCCGGCAGCGCTTCCGCGCGTGCCCAATTTTTCTTCCGGCCCCTGCGCAAAGCGCCCCGGCTGGTCCCTCAAAAATCTGGCAGGCGCGCCGCTTGGTCGTTCGCATCGCGCGAAGGTCGGCAAGGCGAAGCTCAAGCAAGCCATCGAGCTGACGCGCTCGGTGCTGCAGGTGCCTGCTGACTACAAGATCGGCATTGTTCCGGCCTCCGACACCGGCGCCTACGAGATGGCCATGTGGACCATGCTCGGCGCGCGTGGTGTCGACATGGTCTCGTGGGAAAGCTTCGGCGAAGGCTGGGTGACAGACGCCGTCAAGCAACTGAAGCTGGCCAACCTGCGCGAGATCAAGGCGCCTTATGGCGAATTGCCGAACCTCAGCAAGATCGACACCAAGACCCGCGATGTCTGCTTCACCTGGAATGGCACGACGTCTGGCGTGCGCGTGCCGAATGCGGACTGGATTGCGGCTGACCGCGAAGGCCTGACCTTCTGCGACGCGACTTCGGCGGCTTTCGCGCAAAGGCTCGACTGGGCCAAGCTCGATGTCACCACCTTCTCCTGGCAGAAGGCGCTGGGTGGCGAGGCGGCCCATGGCATGCTGATCCTCTCACCCCGCGCTGTCGCCCGGCTGGAAAGCTACAAGCCGGCCTGGCCGCTGCCGAAAGTGTTCCGCCTGACGTCCGGCGGCAAGCTGATCAACGGCATTTTCGAAGGCGAGACGATCAACACGCCGTCCATGCTCTGCGTCGAGGATTACATCGATGCGCTGCTCTGGGCTGAAAAGGTTGGCGGTCTCGATGGGCTGGTGAAGCGGGCCGACGCCAACACGCGCGTCATTGCCAACTTCGTGAAAGTGACGCCCTGGATCGATTTTCTCGCCACGAAGCCGAAGACACGCTCCAACACCTCGGTCTGCCTGAAGTTCACCGATCCGGTGGTGATGGCGCTTTCGCCGGAGGCGCAAGCGACCTTCGCCAAGGATGTGGTGGCGCTCATTGAGAAGGCAGGCGCCGGGCTCGACATCGGCCATTATCGCGATGCGCCTCCGGGCCTGCGCATCTGGTGTGGCGCGACCGTGCAAGCGCGTGATCTCAAGGCACTCGTGCCGTGGATCGAACATGCCTTCCATCAGGTGAAGGCCGGTTTGGCCAAGGCCTGAACCTCGTTGTCATTCCGGGGCCGCGCCAGCGGAACCCGGAACCCATACGCACTCATACTCCATTTCAGCACACGCCTCTCATCCGTCATCCCCAGTGGATATGGGTTCCGGGTTCGGCCAAGTGGCCGCCCAGGAATGACGACAGAGGCGCAGCCAAGGAAGCACTCCACATGTCCGCTCCCCGCGTTCTCATTTCCGACGCCCTCTCGCCCGCAGCCGTGCAGATCTTCAAGGATCGTGGCATTGACGTGACCTTCGATCCGACACTCGGCAAGGACAAGGACAAGCTCGCCGCCATGATCGGCGATTATGACGGCCTCGCCATCCGCTCCGCCACCAAGGCCACCGCCAAGCTGCTGGAAAGCGCGACCAAGCTGAAGGTCATTGGCCGCGCCGGCATCGGCGTCGACAATGTTGAGATTCCGGCCGCGACCGCACGCGGCATCATCGTGATGAACACGCCCTTCGGCAATTCCATCACCACCGCCGAGCACGCCATCGCCATGATGTTTGCGCTCGCTCGCCAGATCCCAGAAGCCGATATCTCGACGCAGGCCGGCAAGTGGGAGAAGAACCGCTTCATGGGCGTCGAGCTTGAGGCCAAGACCCTTGGCCTGATCGGCGCTGGCAATATCGGCTCGATTGTCGCGCGCAAGGCGATCGGTATCGGCATGAAGGTCATTGGCCGCGCCG
>JAYWHQ010000578.1:0-2091 GCA_043777655.1 Allobosea sp.
CCGGCCCACAGTTCCCACAATATACCCGCGTCGACATTCCGCTCCTGCGGGACGGCCTGCCGGCCAAGAGTGGTGGCCGCATCAAAGTGACATTGGCCAGCTGGCCCGAGCGCAATCTCAACGGGCCGGAAATCATCCGCCTCGTGCGCGCCGGGCAGGTCGATATTGGTGCAGCGCCGCTTCCCACAGTGGCAGGTGAAGTGCCGCTGCTTGATGTGGTTGATCTCGCGGGTCTGAACCCCAACGTCCAGCAGGCGCGCCGGATGGCCGATGCCATGCTGCCCGAGATCAACAAGGAACTGGAGCGCACCGGCACGCGCATCATCGCGACCTATCCCTTTGCCGCGCAGGTCTTCTTCTGCCGGGGCGAGGTCAAGGGGCTGGCCGATCTCAAGGGCAAGCGTGTGCGCACCAGCGGCGGCTCGCCCAATGACATGATGACGGCGCTTGGTGCGCAGCCGGTCTCCATCGGCTTTCCCGAGGTCTATGGTTCACTTGAGCGCGGCGTGGCCGATTGCGCCATGACCGGCACATCATCGGGCAACAGCGCCCGTTGGTATGAGGTGACGCAGACGCTCTACACCTTGCCGGTGGCCTGGGCGGTATCCGGCTATTTCATCAACATCGCCTGGTGGAACAAGCTTGATCCTGCCGTGCGCGACATGATCGAGAAGACCATGAAGGAGGTCGAGGATGCGCAGTGGAAGCTGGCACTCGAGACCACCGACGATGGCATTGCCTGCAACAGCGGCAACAAGGATGGCTGCAAGATAGGCAAGCTGGTCGACACCAAGCCCATGACAATCGTGAAGCAGACAGACGCTGATCTCGCTGCCGTGCGCACCGCTTTGACAGGGACAGTCCTGCCGGCATGGGTCAAGCGCTGCGGCGACAAGTGCGGCGAGATCTACAACCGGATCGCTGCGCCGATCACCGGCATCAAGTTCGAGGCCAAATGATCGGTTAGCCGGATGAACAGTCATTGCGCAGCCGGGGGCCGCGCAATGACCCGGCCTGTTCTACTTCTCAATCAATGTGGCTGGTGAGCAGGCTGCTCACCAGATGCGGGGGCGTGACATGATCTCGAACTTTGCCAATGCAGCAACGCGGCTGCGGCATCTGCTGGAACATCTGACGGGAGCCATGGGCTATGCGGCCGGTTGGGGCTTCATTGTCTGCGCTTTTTTCATTTCCTTCGATGTTGTGGCGCGCAAGTTCTTCGGCTTCAGCTCGCAGGCCACCACCGAGATCACGGCCTATATGCTGGCAATGGGCCTCTCCTGGGGGTTGGCGCATGCCCTGTCGATGCGGGCACATGTGCGCATTGATCTGCTCATCAACAAGCTGCCTTTGCGCTACCGCCAATGGCTGCATCTGACCAGCCTCGCGGCACTCGGCATCTTTGCTGCCTTTCTTGCCAAGGCCTCCTACGATCTGGTCGATGAATCCCTGATGTTCCGCGCCACTGACACCAGCGTGCTGCGTATCCCGCTCGCTTGGCCGCAGGGCATCTGGGCGCTGGGCCTGGGCGTTTTCGCGCTGACGATCCTCGTCATGTTCATCGAGAACCTGCTGCTTGTGCTGGCCGGGCGAGGCGCTGAAGCCGAGGCCAACCTGATGCCGCGCTCCTTCTCCGAAGAGGTGGAGGAAGCGCTGGAAGCTGTTGGCGCCAAGGGAACACAAGCACCATGATTGCCATCGTCTTTCTTGTCGTTCTCCTGCTCATCATGATCGGCCTGTCGCTGACGGGCGCTGGGCCGCAGAACCTCGCCATTGGCGAAGTCGTGATGCTTATCGGTCTGTTCGGCGCCTTCTTTGGTGCCGGCATCTACATTGGTGCCGCGCTTGGCATTCTGGGGCTGATCGTCGGCTTCAGTTTTTCAGATCGCCCCTTCTGGCTGTTTCTCGGCCAGACAGTCTGGGGGCCCTCTTCCAGCTTCGTGCTGGTGGCAGTGCCACTGTTCCTGCTGATGGGCGAAATCCTGCTCAGGGCCGGACTGTCGGACAAGCTCTATCGCGCGCTCAACATCTGGCTCAACCGGCTGCCTGGCGGCTTGCTGCACACCAACATCATGGCATCGAGCGTGTTCT
>JAYWHQ010000579.1:0-6968 GCA_043777655.1 Allobosea sp.
CCCCGAACCTCTCGGGTTGATGGAAAGCCTGCTCGGCACGCTCGAACGGCTGGCGCAGGATATCGTCGAAGCGCTGGAGCGGCGCGGTGCGGGCGGTCGCGCTTTCGAGGCGAGCTTCTTCCGCTCCGATGGCGCGGTGCGGCGCATCACGATCGAGACCGCGCTGGGCACCCGCGAGGTGGCAAGCCTGATGCGGCTGATCCGGCTGAAACTCGAGGCGCTGGCCGACCCGCTCGATCCCGGTTTCGGTTTCGATGCCCTGCGCCTCGCAGTGACCCGCAGCGAACCCATGGGCGAGCGCCAGTCGACGCTTGAGGGGGGAACAGCGCGTGAAGAAGACGCCGGTGCAATCGCCGCTCTGGTCGATCGCCTCACCGCCCGTTTCGGCCGCGAGAATGTCCGCCGGCTGGTGGCACGCGACACGCATGATCCCGTGCGCGCCGGGGGCAGCGTGCCTTATGTTTCAAATCACCCGGCCATGCCCTTTGCCGAACCTGAACCCGGATCGCCACCTGCGCGTCCACTCACGCTTTTCGATCCGCCGCAATGGATCGAGGCCTTGGCCGAGGTGCCGGATGGCCCTCCCCTGCGCTTTCGCTGGCGGCGCGTCCTGCACGAGGTCGCGCGTGCCGAGGGGCCAGAGCGCATCGCCCCGGAATGGTGGCGCCATGGCAGCAATGCGCCTGCGACACGCGATTATTATCGCATCGAGAATGCGCATGGGCACCGCTTCTGGGTGTTCCGCGAGGGATTTTATGAAGATTCGAACGCCCGCCCGCGCTGGTTTCTGCATGGGCTGTTCGCATGAGCCTGCGCGGAAATCCTGCCTATGCCGAGCTCGCCTGCGCGACGAACTTCTCGTTTCTGCGCGGCGCCTCGACAGCGGATCAGCTGGTGCTGACATCGCTTCTCCTTGGGCATTCCGGTCTCGGCATCGCTGATCGCAACACCGTCGCAGGCGTTGTGCGGGCATGGGCGGCACTTCGGGAATTGCGCGAGGCCGGCGCCTTGCCGCCATTGAGGCGGCGTGAGGGCTCCGGCCCCGGCGAGTTTCATTTCGAGCCGCAACGTCTGCTGCCAGCGGCAGCGCAACCGCTACCGCAGAATTGCGAAGACCTGGACCTCGACGCCCTCATGCAGGACAGGGCGCAGGCGTTCCGGCTCGTCACCGGCGCCCGCCTCGCCTTTGCTGACGGAACGCCCGACATCATCGCCTACCCCGAAAACCGTACGGGCTGGGCAAGGCTCTGCCGCCTTCTCAGCCTCGGCAATCGCCGCGCAAGAAAGGGGGAATGCGTGCTTGCGCTCGACGATCTCCTGGCTGACGCGCGCGATCTTCTCCTCATCGTGATGCCGGGACGGGAGCGGCGAAACCTCGCGGCATTGCTGCCACGCCTGTCGGAAGCCGCGCCCGGCGCGCTCTGGCTCGGAGCGACCATGCCGCGACGGGGCGATGACCGGCGCAAGCTTGCCGAACTGAGGGGCATTGCGGAAGCAGCCCGCATCCCGCGTCTGGCCACCAATGATGTGCTTTATGCCGATCCTGCCCAGCGCGACTTGCAGGATATTCTCACCTGCATCCGCGAGGGGCGGACGGTGGAGAATGCCGGTCGTCTGCTGGAGGCGAATGCCGAGCGCCACCTCAAGCCCGGCGCGGAAATGGCGCGCCTCTTTGCAGACGGCCCCGAGGCGATCACCGAAACGCAGACCCTCCTGGCGCGCATCGGCTTTGATCTCGGCCAGCTGCGCTACGAATACCCGGATGAGCCCGTGCCGCCGGGGAAAGATGCCCAGGGCTGGCTTGAGGAGCTGACATGGCGCCACGCCGCGATGCGCTATCCCGAGGGCGTGCCTTCAAGGGTGCAAAAACTGCTGAAGGCCGAGCTCATACTGATCGGGAAGCTCGATTACGCACGCTATTTCCTGACCATCCACGACATTGTGCGCGTGGCAAACGACATGGGCATCCTGTGCCAGGGGCGCGGCTCTGCGGCAAACTCTGCTGTCTGTTATGTGCTCGGCATCACCTGCGTGGATCCCGCCGAGCACAATGTGCTCTTCGCGCGCTTCATCTCCGAGGAAAGGCGGGAGCCGCCTGACATTGACGTCGATTTCGAGCATGAGCGCCGCGAGGAGGTCATCCAGCACATTTACGCGCGCTATGGCCGCGAACGCGCCGGGCTTGCGGCAACTGTCATCCACTATCGCCCGAAAAGCGCCATCCGCGAGGTGGGCAAGGTGCTGGGGCTGTCCGAAGACGTCACCGCCGCGCTCTCGGGCACGCAATGGGGCAGCTGGGGCTCGGATATCACGCGCAATCAGGTGAAACAGGCGGGGCTTGATCCCGACAACCCCTCGATTGCGCGGGCTGTGAGCTTTGCCAGACGCCTCATCGGGTTTCCCCGCCATCTTTCGCAGCATGTCGGTGGTTTCGTGCTCACGCGCGCGCGGCTCGATGAGCTCGTGCCCATTGGCAATGCGGCGATGGCGGACCGCACCTTCATCGAATGGGACAAGGACGATATTGCCGCTCTGGGCCTGATGAAGGTCGATGTGCTCGCACTCGGCATGCTCACCTGCATCCGCAAGGCATTCGATCTCCTGAAGGATCATGAGGGGATCGAGATCGGCCTTGCCGATGTGCCGCAGGGCGACACGGCAACTTATGACATGCTCTGCCGGGGCGACTCCGTGGGGGTGTTCCAGGTCGAGAGCCGGGCGCAGATCAACATGCTGCCCCGCCTTCGCCCGCGCGAGTTCTATGACCTCGTGATTCAGGTTGCCATTGTCCGCCCCGGTCCCATTCAGGGCAATATGGTGCACCCCTATCTCAGGCGCCGCTCGGGCACCGAGGCCGTGAGCTTTCCCTCGCCTTCACCTGAGCATGGCCCGGCCGATGAACTGCACGCTGTGCTCGGCAAAACCAAAGGCGTGCCGCTCTTTCAGGAACAGGCGATGCAGCTCGCGATGGTTGCGGCCAAATTCTCCGATGTCGAGGCCAACCAGCTCCGCCGCGCCATGGCCACCTTCAGGCATGTCGGCACAATCGGGCGCTTCGAGAGCCTGATGGTCGAGCGCATGGTGGCGCGTGGCTATACGCGCGAATTCGCACAGAACTGCTTCGAGCAGATCAAGGGTTTCGGTTCCTACGGTTTCCCCGAGAGCCACGCGGCGAGTTTTGCGAAGCTCGTTTACATCTCGTCCTGGCTCAAATGCCATTATCCCGCGATTTTCGCGGCCGCGCTGCTGAATGCGCAGCCCATGGGCTTCTACGCCCCGGCACAAATCGTGCGCGATGCGCGTGAGCATGATGTGGATGTCCGGACGGTGGATGTGAACCAGTCCTTCTGGGACAACACGCTGGAACGCGGCGAGAGCGGCACATGGGCGCTCCGTCTTGGCTTCCGGCAGGCCGAGGGCATTCATCAGGCAGAAGCACGGCGCCTGATGGCTGCGCGCCACAAGGGTTTTACCTCGGTGGAGGAACTGTCCACCCTTGCGAAGCTTCATGGCCGCCCCATGCGTGCGCTCGCCGATGCTGATGCCTTCCGCTCGGTCGGGCTTGATCGCCGTGCCGCACTCTGGGAAGTGCGGCGGCTGCCGGAGGATGATCCGCTCCCGCTCTTCGCACGCGCCGCTGCCCCGGAGCTGGGCATTGAAGCCAATGCGAACCTGCCGGAGATGAGCCTCGGCGAGCATGTCGTGGCTGATTATCAGACCATGCGCCTCTCGCTGAAAGCGCACCCGATGGCGCTGCTGCGTCCACTTTTCCAGCATGAGGGTGTCTGCTCCTCAGCCGAGACAGCCTTGCGCGCCGATGGTCGTTTCACAAAAACCGCCGGGCTGGTGCTGGTGCGCCAGCGCCCTGGCAAGGGCAATGCGATTTTCATCACGATCGAGGATGAAACCGGCGTCACCAATTGCGTGCTCTGGGCCCGGCAATTCGAGGCCCTGCGCCGCCCCGTGATGGCTGCGCGGCTGATGCTGGTCGAGGGGCGCGTGCAGAAAAGCCCGGAAGGTGTGGTGCATCTCATGGCAAGCCACATCGTCGATCGCACGGATGCGCTGGACCTGATGTGGGATCAGCATCGTTCCGGCCCGGCGCTCACGAGATCGCTGCTCGCACCAGCCGATGAAGGCTCGACGCTTGGCACACCCGGAAACGGGCGCGACCCGCGCCGCACGGCCATCCCGCCGCCGCTGCACCTCGCACCACCGCCGCGCAACCGCCACCCGAGGGATGCACGCATTTTGCCGAAATCGAGAGATTTTCATTGAACACGAGGCGGTGATGCCTCCATTTTCCAAAGCCAATGAAATGCACAGATCGGGTTGCGCCCGCCTCAGGCCCCGGCCTGCCCCGCATTGGCGAAAAACAGCTGCTCGCCATTGATCCTGTAACCCGCAATCGCCGCCTGCCCTTCCACCGAAACCAGCCAGTCGATGAAGGCCTGGCCTTCAGCCTGCTTCACATGGGGGTGCCGGGCCGGGTTGACCAGAATGACGCCATACTGGTTGAACAGGCGGCGGTCGCCTTCAATGACGATGGCAAGGTCGCCCCGGTTTTTGAAGTTGATCCAGGTTGCGCGGTCAGACAGCACATAGGCGCCCATCGCGGACGCGGTGTTGAGCGCTGCCCCCATGCCCTGGCCAATCTCGCGATACCAGCTGCCTTTGGCCTGCTCGATCTCGATGCTGGCCAGCTTCCAGAGGTTCAGCTCGGCTGAATGCGTGCCGCTCTTGTCACCTCGCGAAACGAAGGGCGCGGCCTTGCTCTGGATGGACCTGAGGGCTGCGGCAATGTCCTTCTCGCCCCTGATTCCGGCGGGATCAGACTTCGGGCCGATCAGCACGAAGTCATTGTACATGACCGGTTTGCGCGCGAGCCCAAAACCATCGCCGACGAACTTCTCTTCCTGCGAACGCGCATGCACGAAAACGACATCGGCATCGCCGCGTCGCCCGGTGTCGAGCGCCTGCCCCGTGCCCTGGCTGACCACACGGACCTCGATGCCCGTCTTCGCCCTGAAGATCGGCAGCAGGTGGTTGAACAGCCCCGAATCCGTGGTCGAGGTGGTGGAGGAGACAGTGATGAAGCGCGAGGAGGCTGCAGGCGCAGGTGCCTGTGCGCCTGAAGGCGCAGATGGCGCCATGGTCTGAGCGAAGGCAGCGCCCGTTGTCAGCGCAGCGAACCCAGCTGCAATGAAACAGCGTTTGGTCAGCATCGGACTCTCCTGCCTGTTGATGAATGCGCCCTACCCTACCAGAGCAAATCTCCGGCCATGAATCTACGTGCTTCTGGAGATGATGGGGCGGCAAAAAAAGCCTCGGTAGATTTGTCCTCGACCAGTCGCCCCTGATGCAGGAACAGGATGCGCTGGCTCAGCCGGCGCGCCTGCCCCAGGTCATGCGTGCTCATCAGGATGGTCATGCCCTCGTCCGCCAGCCCGGCAATCAGCTGTTCGATCTGTCGCGTTGCACCGGGATCAAGCTGCGAGGAAGGCTCGTCCAGCAGCATCACCTCGGGCGACAGCGCCCAAGCGCGCGCAATCGCCAGCCGCTGCTGTTCGCCGCCAGAAAGCAGCCGCGCGGGGCGCGTCGCCAGCAGCGACAGGCCAAAGCGCGCCAGAGCTGCCTCCATCCGGGTCGGCGCGTCCGCAGCCCCCACAGCCGCCAGTGTGTGCGCGATGTTGGCGCGCACCGAACGACGCAGCATCACGGGCTTCTGAAGCACCATGGCATGGCGCTTGGCATTTCCCGCCATCGGTCCCGCCAAATGCCCTTGCGCCCAGTGCACGGTGCCGCCTGTCGCCTCCAGCAGGCCATGGCAGAGACGCAGCATCAACGATTTGCCAGCACCATTGGGCCCGAGAACTGCGGTAACACCGCCCTTCGGCAAAGCGAAGCTCACACCATCGAGCAGGCGCTTGCCATCAGCCTCGAAAGTGAGCCCGTCGACACAGAGTGGCAGGATGCTGGCGCTGTCACTCATGATCGTCATCCGGCAAACCGTGCGCCAATGCGCGAGGCGCCGTAGGCCGCAGCATTGATGGCGAGCGTCAGGGCGATGAGGACAAGGCCAAGCCCCAGCGCCAGTGGCAGATCACCCTTGGAGGTTTCCAGCGCAATCGAGGTGGTCATGGTGCGGGTATAGCCTGCAATGTTGCCGCCAACGATCAGCACGGCGCCCACCTCGGCGCTGGCCCGGCCAAAGCCGGCGAGAAGCCCCGTGGCCAGCGCAAAGCGCCCGTCCCAGAGCAGGGTGGGAATCGCGCGCCGCCCGGTCAAGCCAAGCGAGGTGAGATGCTCGCGATATTCGCTCCACAGTTCCTCGACCGTGCCGCGCGTGAGCGCAATGATGATCGGCAGCACGAGCAGCGTTTGCGCCAGCACCATGGCAGAGGGCGTGAACAGCCAGCCCAGCCCGCCGAGCGGACCCGAACGTGACAGGAGCAGGAACACCATCAGCCCCGCGACAACAGGCGGCAGGCCCATCAGCCCGTTGACCAGCACGATGACGATCGAGCGCCCTGGAAAACGCGATATGGCGAGAAGCGCCCCCAGGGGCAGCCCAATCAAAGCCGCCAGCAGCACCGCCGTCAACGTCACGCGCAGCGACAGCCCGACAATCTGCAGGAACTGAGGATCAAGCCCGAAGATCAGGCCAAAAGCTGCGGCGAAGGCCGAAGAAACATCCATGGGAAACGTTCGTAAGTCTGATTCCCGAAGGATTCTAGGCCCTCAAAGGTTCAAGGCGACGTCGACATCAGCACGGCGCTTCAAACACGCCTGCCATGCACCCTTCAAACGCCCACCTGACACGTCACGCCCGTGCCGCCCAGGCCGCAATAGCCAGCCGGATTCTTGGCGAGATATTGCTGGTGATAATCCTCGGCGAAATAGAACGGGCCACCCTCGATGATCTCGGTGGTGATCGGCTCATGCCCGCGTGCGGCGAGCGCCTTGCC
>JAYWHQ010000580.1:0-6962 GCA_043777655.1 Allobosea sp.
CTATCATCGCGGGCAACTGCCAGGGCGGCTGGGCCACCCTTCTGCTGGCTGCTGCCAATCCCGATCTGACCGGCCCAATCATCATCAATGGCGCGCCAGTCGCGCCCTGGTCCGGCCGTATTGGCGAAAACCCGATGCGCTACAATGCCGGCGTGCTGGGCGGGACGTGGATCCCCATGTTCCTGTCCGATATTGGCGGCGGCGTCTTCGATGGCGCCCATCTCGTCCAGAATTTCGAGATGATGAACCCGTCGCGCACATTGTTCCGGAAATACACCGATCTCTACCGCGACATCGACAGGGGCGACCAGGCCTTCATCGAATTCGAGCGCTGGTGGGGCGGCTTCTTCCTGCTGAACGAGCCCGAAATCCGCTGGATCGTCGAGCAGCTCTTTGTCGGCAACCGCCTGGTCAAGAACGAGGCGCGGCTGGAACCGGGCCGCCCGATCGATCTCAAGGCCATCCGCGCGCCGATCATCGTCTTCGCCAGCCATGGCGACAACATCACGCCACCCCAGCAAGCGCTCAACTGGATTGTCGAGACCTACGCGGACGTCAACGAGATCAAGATCCGGGGGCAGCGCATCATCTACATGGTGCATGAGCAGGTCGGGCATCTGGGCATCTTCGTGTCGTCCCAGATCGCCAGGCGTGAGCATTCGGAAGTCGCTTCCACGCTCAAGACCATCGAGGCGATGTCGCCCGGTCTCTACGAGATGGACATCGATGATGTGACTGAGAAGGACGGCAAGAAGAGCTTCACGGTGCGCTTCCTCGAACGCACCTTCGACGATCTCCGCCACCTGGATGACGGCTTCTATGACGAGCGGCCCTTCGCGGCGGTGGCGCGTGCAGCCGAGGTTCAGGCCCAGATGTATGACACGCTGGTGCGCCCGACGATCAAGGCAGTCGTGACAGGCACATCTGCGGAGATGTCGCGCGCACTGCACCCGCAGCGGCTGTCGCGTGCGCTGGTGTCCTCAAGCAACCCGATATTGACACAGGTCAAAAAGCTGGCCGAAAAAGCGCGCGCAGAACGCACACCAGCGGCATCGGACAATCCGTTCCTGGCCGCCGAGGCGCTCTGGGTGAAAATGACAGAGCAGTCCATCGACCTTTGGCGCGACATGCGGGACATGAGCTTCGAGTTCGCCTTCTACGCCATGTGGAGCACGCCCTGGGCGCGAGCCTTTGGCCAGACACATGAGGCACGGCGCACGCTCAAGAGCGAGGTTGAGCTGCGCGGGCTGCCAGAGGTGGCCCAGGCGCTGCATTCCATGGGGCATGGCGGCTTTGTCGAGGCGGTTGTGCGCATGATTGTGCTGCTCGCAGACAATCGCGGCGAGATCAGACGCGACACGCTGGAGCGGACGGCTCAGGTCCTCACCCGGAACGAGCCCTTCCTGTCGCTGGGTTCGGACCGCCGCGCCATGGTCATTCACCAGCAGACATTGATCGCGACCTTCGAACCGGAACGGGCTGTTGAAACACTTCCCCTGCTGAAGCTCAGCGGAGCAGGACGCGAGCTGGCGCTTCAGGTCGTCCAGTTCGTTCTGGGCCCGATCGATGCCTTGACGCCGCATAGCCTGTCGATGTTGCAGCGCTTCCGGCAGGTTCTCGGGTCGCCACCTCTCACGAACGATGTGCTGGAAAACCCGCTGGCCATCATGCCGGAAGACGCAGCCAGTCTGCCGGACGATCTGAACGGCATCGCAACGAAACCTGCGCCAAGGCGCCATCCTGGTGCGAGGGTTTGAGATGCGCCTTGTCAACCGCACCCTGTCGGACATCCAGCCGGGCGAAACCGCGGCGATCCGGCGGCTGATCACCGCCGATGATCTTTACGTGTTTGCTGCGGCTTCGGGCAATCACAACCCGATGCACCTGAATGACAGCGATCTGGATGGCGACGGCCACAAGGAGCGCGTGGCACCGGCCATGTTTGTCGGCTCGCTGATCTCGGCTGTGCTTGGCACGCAACTGCCTGGACCCGGCACGCTCTATCGCCGCCAGGTCCTCGATTTTCATGCCCGTGCCCATGCAGGCGAGGAGGTCATCGCGACAGTCAGCGTCATCGAAAAACGCGATGACGGGACGGTCCGGCTGGCGACGACAGTCAGGCGCGCGTCGGATGGCGAAATGATTGTTTCCGGTGAAGCCGTGGTGCAGGCCCCTGTCGAGAAATTCGATCAGGTCTGCGTCGACATACCGGGCCTTGTGGTCAGGCGGCATCGGCATTTCGAGGCCATTCTGGACCGCGCCCGTCCTCTGCCGGCTTTGCCAACAGCGGTTGTTTGCCCAGATGACGAGAAGTCCCTCGGCGGCGCGCTGCTGGCCGCGAAAGAGAGCATCATCGTGCCAATTCTCGTTGGCGATGAGGCTGCCATCCGTGCTGTGGCAAAGGCGATGGATGCCGATCTGACCGGCGTCGAGATCGTCGATGTTGCTGGCGACGTTGCGGCCGCAACAAAAGCCTGCGCGCTGGTTCTGGAAGGCCGCGCGCAGGCTGTGATGAAAGGGCATCTGCACACCGACGACCTGCTGAAGCCCATGCTGGACAAGACACTCGGGCTTCGTGCCGGGCGCCGTTTCACCCATGTCTTCGTCATGGATGTGCCGGGCCAGCCCGAACCACTCTTCGTGACCGATGCCGCGATCAACATCGCTCCTGATCTCGCCACCAAGGTGGATATCTGCCAGAACGCGATCGATCTGGCGCGGTCGCTGGGCATTGATCCAAGGGTCGGTGTGCTTTCAGCGGTGGAAACGGTCAATCCCGCCATCCAGTCCTCAATCGATGCGGCCCTCTTGTCCAAGATGGCAGATCGCGGGCAGATCACGGGTGGTCAGGTCGAAGGGCCGCTGGCGATGGACAATGCTGTCGACATGGGTGCCGCGCGCACCAAGGGCCTGAAGGGCGGCGTTGCAGGCAGGGCGAATATTCTGGTGGTGCCTGGCCTGGACGCTGGCAACATGCTCGCCAAGCAGCTGGCCTTCATCAGCCATGCAGAGGGCGCAGGCCTTGTGCTCGGCGCCAGGGTTCCGGTGATCCTGAACAGCCGCTCGGACAGCGCGATGTCGCGGCTGGCTTCCTGCGCTGTCGCCGCAATCCACCATTTTGCAGGCGCGGCCAAATGACCCGTGTCGTGCTCACGCTGAATGCGGGCTCATCATCGCTCAAGGTCTCGCTGTTTGCGGAAGTGGGCCACGTTCCGCTCGCCACGGGTCTTGCAGACCGCATTGGCCCCGAAGGCACCCTGAGGCTGAAGGACGCCAGCGGGGCCATGATCCCGAGTGGCTGTGACATCACCAGTCACGCCGGCGCCATCACGGCCGTGATCGCAGGCTTCCGCCAGCATTGGCCTGATCTCGAGCTTCTCGCTGTCGGCCACCGCGTGGTGCATGGCGGCGCTGACCATGCTGCTCCTGTTGCTGTGGATGATGCGCTGCTCGCCACCCTCGAGGCGCTCGCGCCGTTCGCGCCACTGCATCAGCCGCACAATCTGGCGGGCATCCGCGCGGCCATGGCGGCATTTGCCGGCGTGCCGCAAGTCGCCTGTTTCGACACGGCGTTTCACCGCAATCAGCCCTGGGTCAATGACACCTTTGCGCTGCCGCGCGTCCTTTATGATGAGGGCGTGCGCCGCTATGGTTTCCATGGGCTCAGCTACGAATACATCACGGGTGAGCTTGCACGCGTGGCCCCGCATCTTGCGGAAGGCCGGGTCGTCATTGCCCATCTCGGCAACGGCGCCTCGATGTGTGCCGTGCAGAATGGCCGCTCCCTTGCCTCGACCATGGGCTTCTCCGCGCTTGACGGCCTGCCGATGGGAACACGATGCGGCCAGGTGGACCCCGGCGTTGTGCTCTACCTGATGGACCAGAAGAGCATGAGCGCGGCGGAGATCTCGGACCTGCTCTACAAGCGCTCCGGACTTCTGGGGCTCTCCGGATTGTCAAACGACATGCGCACGCTGGAAGCAGCAGGCACGACCGAGGCCGCGCAAGCCATCGACTATTTCACTTTCCGCTGCCAGCGGGAGGTCGGTGCCATGGCCGCCGCCCTCGGCGGCATTGATGCGCTCGTTTTCTGTGGCGGCATTGGTGAAAACTCGCGTCTGATCCGTGCCCGCATCTGCGAGCGATTGGGCTGGATGGGCATCGAGATCGACCATGCGCGCAATGCCGGGAATGGCAGCGTGATCTCGTCTGATTTCGCACGCACGACGGTGATGGTGATGCCGACGAACGAGGAACTCGTGATCGCGCGCGCAGCCAGGGCGGCGATAGCGGCAGCGTGACTGTTCTCGATATGCCCGTTCCACTGACGCGGCCTGTGATGTCGCGACGCCTTGCAGGCGAACTTGCCGCAAGCTGGAGCTCGGACGGCCGTTTCGCATCACACACGGCAGTGATGGGCGCGTCTCTGCACACTTGTCAGATCAGCATACTGGCTGGAAAACCTGCCGTTCATGCACCAAAAATCAGACGCTTGGATATGGGCGGCTGGGCAGCCCGGGCGCAGCTTTTCGACCATGGCGCGAGCACGAGCTGCGCTTCCGGCAGGCCGGGCTGAGCCCTCAAGGGTTTCGTCGACGGGCGGTCTTTTCGTTGGGAGGAAGTTACATGCGCAAGGCACTACTCGGCATGGTTTCGGCTGCAGCATTGATGCTGCCGGGAGCGGCACTCGCCCAGAGCGGGACGATCAAGATCGGCATTCTCGTGGCGCTTGAAGGCGCGTTTGCAGCTGGTGGCGCCGATGGCGTTCGCAACGTCGAGCTGGCGCTCAAGCAGGTCAATGGCATGATCGCCGGGAAGAAGGTCGAGACGGTCGTCGCCCCCACTGACACGAAGCCCGACACCACCATTCGCATGGCACGCAAGCTCATCGAGCAGGACAAGGTGGACATCATCATCGGGCCGCTATCTGGCTCCGAAGGCATCGCGATGCGCGATTTCGCCAAGACAATCCCGGGCAATGTCGTCATCAACGGCATCTCCGGTGCACTCGAGACCACCTGGGTTGATCCTGCCGCCAATTTCTACCGCTTCAATCTTGACGGCTCGCAGTGGGGCTTCGGCCTTGGTGCCTATGCCGTGAAGACCAAGGGCTGGAAGCGCGTCGCCACGATCGCTGCCGACTACTCCTTCGGCTACACCAACTTCATGGGCTTTGCGGCTGACTACTGCAAATCGGGTGGCGACATCGTCCAGCGCTTCTGGCAGCCGCTCGGTCAGGCCGACTTCGGCGCGATCATCGCCCAGCTGCCCGACAATGTTGACGCGATCTATCTCGGCCTGGGCGGCACGGACGCGATCAACTTCCTGAACCAGTACCAGCAGGCCGGCGAGAAGACAAAGCTCATCGGCGGCACGATCATGGCCGACCAGACCGTGCTGACAGCGCGCGGCAAGGCCAAGGACATCCTGAAGGGCACGCCGACCTCGGGCCCGTTTGCCGTGGACAATCCCGATCCGGCCTGGCAGGCCTACGTGAAGCAGTACCAGGAAGCCTTCCCGGCAAACCAGCGCTTCCCGACACCGTCGCTCTTCGGGCTTGGCTACTATGTGGCCGCGCAGGCTGCGATCAAGGGGATCGAGGCCGCCGGTGGCGATCTGAGCAATGGTCAGGCCAAGCTGAAAGAGGCGCTGAACAAGATCGCGCTCGACACGCCGATCGGCAAGATCACGCTGAATGAGAACCGCCAGGCGACCGGCACGGTTTTCATCAACGAGGTCGTCGATGGGCCTGACGGGAACATGACAAACAAGATGGTGGCCAAGACTGACAACGTCACCCAGACGCTTGGCATGACGGCTGACCAGTTCCGTGCACTCGGACTGCCGTCCCGCACGGTTGTCGATTGCGCCAAGCTGCGCGCCGGCGGCTGATCTTGTCGAAACAGGTCACGTGCGTGTCAGCTGTTTGCTGACGCGCACGTGGCTTTCGACCAGTGCCCTGTTTCCGCCCTGCCTGGCTGGATGGGTGCACATTCTGGCTGCGCAAGCCGTTTTGCCGCCGGGACACATCGTCCCTGCTGGCTGTGCTGCCTGCTTGACGCATGCCCCGGCTATTGACGCCAGCCCCTCCCCAACCTAGCTTTTTCCAAGGGCGTTTTGCGAACGCCTTGTGGCCTCGGAATTCCGCTGTCTCCAGTCAAGAGAGGCAGCGCCGATCAAGGGCACGAAAACAGGCAAAAGTCCCTTGGGAGGGCGTTCATGAGTGTTGCACACGCTGTCGCGCACGGCGGCTTCGGGCGTGCCTGTCTGTATGCCCTCGACAAGGTCATGGCCCCGCACGCGCACCGGGAAGGTCATCTGATTTTCCATGTGCAGGGCCCTGCCGCGGAGGTCTGCGTCGATGGTCGCGCCTATCCGCTCTCGCCGGGCCAAGCTGTCGCGGTGAACCCCTGGCAGCAACATTTCTACCGCCCCCTGAGCCATCGTGACCATGTGCTGTCATTGGTGCTCTACATCCGGCCGGAGTGGTTCGTGCAGGTCGGCCGCAAGGCCTCGGACATCATGAGTTTCGGGCGCGCCGGGGTTGAACTGACAGACCGTGTGGCCCGTCTGGTAGCAGATACCGGCCAGATTCTTGCGGCTTATGGTGGCGAGAGCAATGGTTTTGAAGATCGTCTGAGCGCGCTGACACAGGCAGCTTTCGATCAGACCTGGCTCTGGAATGACTGGACGCAGCCACTGATTGGCAGGGGGCGACCAGCGCGGGATTTCCGCATTCAGAAAGCCCTCAGACTCATGGGACAGACCCTCGGCGAGCCCATCGCGCTGGCGAAGGTCTCGCGTGCCTCCGGGTTGTCACGGCCCCATTTTTTCAAGCTCTTCCGTGAGCAGATTGGTCTGCCTCCGACGATTTACATGAATGCCCTGCGCATGGAGCAGGCCATTGAACGGCTGGCAGTTGGCGTTGAAACCGTTGCAGATATCGGCTTCGATCTTGGCTT
>JAYWHQ010000581.1:0-2083 GCA_043777655.1 Allobosea sp.
GAAACCGCCATCGGCATGGAACCCCGCCCCGTCGATCTTGCCCTTGATGAAGTTCATCGACGGAGAGCCGATGAAGCCAGCGACGAACAGGTTGGCCGGGCGATCATAAAGCTCCAGCGGTGCCCCGATCTGCTCGACGATGCCGTCATGCATCACCACAATCTTGTCAGCCATGGTCATGGCTTCGATCTGGTCATGGGTGACGTAGACCGTCGTTGTCTTGAGGCGCTGGTGCAGTTCCTTGATCTCGGTGCGCATCTGCACGCGCAGCTTGGCATCGAGGTTCGACAAGGGCTCGTCGAACAGGAACACCTGCGGGTCACGCACGATGGCCCGGCCCATGGCGACACGCTGACGCTGACCGCCGGAAAGCTGGCGCGGAAAGCGCTCGAGCAGCGGCGAAAGCGAAAGGATCTTGGCGGCCTTGTCGACACGGGCCTTGATCTCGTCCTTGGGAGCGCCGCGCAGCTTCATCGAGAAGGCCATGTTGTCGGCCACGGTCATGTGCGGATAAAGCGCGTAGTTCTGGAAGACCATGGCAATGTCGCGCTCTTTCGGCGGGACATTGTTGACGATCCGGTCGCCGATCAGGATGTCGCCTGCCGTGATGTTTTCAAGCCCTGCAATCATGCGCAGCAGAGTGGATTTCCCGCAGCCGGAGGGGCCGACGAGAATGACGAACTCGCCATCCTGAATGTCGATGTTGACACCATGAATGATCGGCGTTGCGCCGAACGATTTCTTGATGTCGCGGATGACAACTGACGCCATCTGGCTTCCTCCCTGTTATGCCTTGGCTAGCAGAATGACCCGGTGCGGACCATTTGCGCAACCACATTCCAGCTCTTTGGCTGAATGACATCAGGGTTGCCGCCTCTTGCAGATGAAAAATCATACTATAAACTCGACGCTGTCAAGCCCCTTCCCTACAGTATCTTTTGCAAGAGGTTCAGCTCGCTCGCCATGCCGAAAACACGCGGACAGCCCGCTGCCACGTCGCAGGCCCACCCTTCCGAAAGCCTGTTCAAGCAGGTGACGGACAAGATAGCAATCTCGATCCTGTCGGGCGATCTGGAAGCAGGCGCGCTCGTGCCAACCGAGCCCGATCCTGGCTCGGACATCACGCCATCGCGTTCGGTCTACCGGGAGGCCCTGAAGTATCTCAGTGCAAAGGGCCTGATCGAAGCCAGGCAGCGCAGCGGCACCCGTGTCTCGCCGCGATCTGCATGGAACCTGCTTGATCCGGATATTCTGAGATGGGCCCTGGCAGGGCAGATCGATGAGGATTTGGTCAAGAATCTCTTTGAGTTACGCCTGTTCATTGAGCCCAATGCAGCGAGGCTGGCGGCTCTGCGCCGAACGCCCGCTCAACTGATCCAGATCAGGCATGCACTTGCAGGCCTGGAGACCAACACGCCCTACACGGATGCGATCATCCAGGCTGATCTGGACTACCACAGCCTTATCCTGGATGCCGCCGGGAACCCGGCGCTGGCCTGCCTGAAAAGCGTGATCATGTCGACATTGCTGTGGTCCATGCGCCTCCAAAAAGACAAAAGACCCGCACTCTTTGCCCTGGCTCTCGCAGACCACCAGCGCGTCTTCCGTGCGATCGAGGAACAGAACGGCGATCAGGCCGCCGCTTTCATGACAAGTCTGGTGAATGATGGCCTGCATGACACGCTCTCGGCATTCCGCACTTCAGCAACAGACCTAATGCAGCGCACAAATGACAAATAAATCAGATTATTGATCCTGGTTCATTGCACCATCCTTCAGGGCTTCGGTGATCCATGCCCGGAAGGCCGCCATCTTGCGGTGCTGGCCCCACCGCGCGTTCCACACCAGCCGATACCCGATGACACGGACCCCGCGACGTCCGAAAGGCTGCACGAGTCGGCCTGATGCGATCTCGCGCTGGGCCATGAGTGTTGACTCAAGACACACGCCAAGCCCATCGACTGCGCCGGCTATGGCCATGAACGAGCGGTCGAAATGCATGCCGCGCGATGGCAGAAGCCGCGTCTGGCCCTGTTCGGAAAACCAGCGATCCCATTGCACAAGATTGCGCACCGAGTGCAGC
>JAYWHQ010000582.1:0-2080 GCA_043777655.1 Allobosea sp.
ATCGCCCAGATGGTCATTGATCACGGGGTCTGCTGGCTTGAGATCGATGGCGCGCTCCAGCTCACGGACGGCATCTTCATAGCGGCCAAGCCGAAAGAAAGCCCAGCCGAGACTGTCGATAATGTAGCCGTCGCGTGGCTTCAGCTCGACCGCCCGGCGCAACATTCCGAAAGCCTCGTCGAGGTTAAGGCCCTGATCGACCCAGGAATAGCCCAGATAGTTGAGCACGAGCGCCCGGTTGGCCGCCATGTTCTCGGGGATCAGCTCCAGCGCCTTCTTCAGGTCGGCTTCGGCCTGGGGCCAGCGCTTCGTGCGCTCGTAGGTGATGCCGCGCGCATAGAACAGGTTCCAGTGATGCCGTTCTGCCGTCTTGATCAGCGCAACAGCGCGCTCGTAATAGGTGGCCGCACGGGCAAATTCCTTGCGCGCACGATAAACCCCGCCAATGGCCGACAGGGCATCCAGATCATCCGGGTCTTCCTTGATCGCCGCTTCAAGATGCTTGATGGCCTCGTCCTTGCGGCCCATCGTCTCGAGCGCCAGGCCGATCTGGACTTCAGCCACGCCTCGCAGAGGTGAATTTGTGGGCATCTTGTCAAACACTGCAATGGCGTCGTCCTGCTGCTTGGCGCGCTCGAGCGTGTCACCCAGCGTGATGATGGCCATGTCGTGGTTGGGATCGAGATAAAGCGCCAGTCTCAGATAGATGATGACGATGGCGGAATCATTGTCCTCGCGGTTGCCGGCGCTGCCAAGGCCGTAAAGGGCTTCCGCTGCGCCCTGCTGGGCGTTCATGACTGTGCGTGGCAGGCCAGACGGGGTTGCGCCGGGCTTGGCGGCCGCCAGTGACGAGATGGCATCGCGAATGATCGGGTGGTTGGGCAACAGCTTGTTGAAGCGGTCATAGGTCTCGCGTGCACCGGCCATGTCGCCGCGCCGCGACTGGAAGCGGCCCCAGGCATCGACGGTGCGCAGGCTGACGGCATCGCTGTCATAGGTTGCCTTCAGCCGCTTCTGCGCCTCGGCGGTGTTGCCAAGGACGTCGTGGATGAGAGCGGCATGGTAGTCGCGGAATGTCGTGATCGAGGTGTCGCCGCGCAGCCGGTCCACGGCCTCGATGGCCTTGGCCTGATCGCCTGCGCCGGCAAAGGCCCAGGCCGTGAGCAAGGTCGAGGTGATATCGGCAGCCCGGCCCCTTGCGCCGCCCCTCAGGCGCTCGCGCGCTGCCTGGAACTGGCGGTTCTTCAGCGAACGCACAGCCAGCGTCATCTGCGCCAGGCCGTTTGTCGGGTCGCGCTGGATGATGCGTTCCGCCGCACGGAAGGCATCCGGCATTGCGCCATCCGCCAGAAAGGCGATGAACGACCGTTCGATCAGCTCCTGGTTGCGTGGATCGGCCTTCAGCGCCTCGCGCAGGAACGTGGCGGCTGCGCTGGTGTCGCGTGCCGAACCTGCAATCAGCGCCGCAAGATAATTGCCCTCGATGCTGTCGGCTGGCTCGAAACGATCAGGCTGGCGTGTCTGTGCGCTGGCGAATGCCGCCCCGCCCGCAAAGGTCATGGCTGCGGCCAGAATTGCTGTCCGGGCGAGCCGGTGGGCCAGTGCGCCCGTCCGTGTCAGCTCATGACGCAACGCTGCAGCAGAAAATCTGAAAAATGTCACGCTCGCCTCATCCTGACCTGCTTGCGGTGCCAGATCTCTCGAAAGATTCGAGATACGATTCAGCGCCACACCCACATTTGCCGCGCAAGATGGCCGTATCGCGGCTTTTGCACAAGCTGCCATGCAAGGCAGCGGCTTTCACCGCAAGGGCATCTCGTCACAGTTACGCGCAAAGGACGCTTCGGGTGCCATATGTCTCGTCACATATTCGGATAATTCGGCCCGCCGCCGCCTTCCGGCGTGACCCAGTTGATGTTCTGCGACGGATCCTTGATGTCGCAGGTCTTGCAGTGGACGCAGTTCTGCGCGTTGATCACGAAGCGCGGGTCGGTTTTGGCTTCGGCATCGCTGTAAACCACCTCATAGACGCCCGCCGGGCAATACAGCCGCGCCGGTTCGCCATACATCGGCAGATTCT
>JAYWHQ010000583.1:0-2079 GCA_043777655.1 Allobosea sp.
GATGGACTTGCGCACCAGAGGCGAAGGGTCATCCAGCAGCGACAGAAGCGCCATTTCCGCCTCGCGACGCTCGGTCGCTCCCAGCGGCGAATGCAGATAGGCCGATGCCAGCGCCGCCGCCCCTTCAGCGCGCTGCTGTGCATTGGCCGTACGGGCCCAGAGAAGAAAACGCCGGACAATCATCCGCGGACCCCGTTTCGCGTAAGCTGGTTCAGATCAAGCAGCCCGGGTTTCGGGTTCTCGCTTGTGGTGCGCACGGCCATCGGCCGGCGCTGCATGGAAGGCGGGACGATGCCCAGATCAAGCGGGCGCATCGGCGGCAGCGGCGCGGCCTGCAACGTGCCGGACACGGTGAAGGTCAGCGGCTTTTCGTTGGCAGGCGTCACGTTGTCAGACCGCTCGCTGCCCTGAATGCGCCTGCCAGCGCCATCGCCAGCACTCTCGGTCGCATTGCTGGTTTCAGCCCCACTCCGGGGGAAATAGCGCGGCCCATCGATGAGGGCGGCCGTCGTGCGCAAACCGCGCGCAGGCTGGCCCGACCATATCTTGGCGACCGATTCCGAAACCGGCGCGCGTGACCCTTCGGTCGAGAACAGGCCGATCAGGCCTCTTGCACGACCAGGCGCCAGCGCAGCCGCAATCGGCACGGCGTCCTGACTGGCCAGAACTGGCCCGGTGCTCGCCGTCCCCGTTGTCGATGTGCCTGAATGGCTGGCCGACAACACGCCATAGACTTCCTGCACAGTGCGAGGGCGTCCGGTCTTGTCGAAGAAGATGTTGCGGTTGGCGCCTGCCGCCTCGGGGAAGCTGCGTGCAGCCGCGGCCTGCGGATCGCTGGCGACGCCTTTGATGAGGTCGCTTGCACCGCGCGCACCCAGCACATGGGCGATGTAAAGCTCGCCAGCATTGGGCTCACGCCCGATGGCCGCCGTCAGCTGCTCGCGGTTTTTCTGCGTGAAGGCCCCGGCCATGACGGCGGAGGCCTGCGGGTCCTTGCGCAGATTGAGTATCTGCTCGCGCATGGCAGGATCTGTGACCTCCAGCCTGCCGCTTTCATTTGATTTGATGGCATCGGCATAGGCGCTCATGCCATGGCGGGCGCCCTCGCCTTTCACCATGCTGAACCAGGTCTGCTCGATGAACTGGAACAGGCCGGTCGCACTCGATGTGCGCGCCTTCGCATCCGGCTCCAGCGCCGATTCGCGTTGCGCGGTCTTCAGCAGATAGTCAAAACCGGTGCCAGTCTTGTCCGCACCTGTGCGAATGGCGCTGACCACCGGATTGGCGGGCGCTGTTTCGCGGCTGGCGGGGGTGGAAAACAGGAACATCAGCAACAACCATCGGCACGGACGCAACTGTTCCGGCACCGCGTGCAGAATGCTGCATTTATGGTAACTGAAGACTTAAGAGCCTGCTTGCGCAGGTGCACAGAAACGGGACGATGACGGACATGACCGAGACAGAGCGACACAAGCGCGGCGGAATGTATTTCGAGCATTTCAAAGTGGGCACCTTGATCGAGCACCGGCTGACACGCACCGTCACGCAGATGGACAACATGCTGTTTTCCAACATGACGCTGAACCCGCAGCCGCTCCATATCGATGCGCATTTCTGCGCCACCGAGACAGAGTGGGGCAAGCCGCTGATGAACTCGCTCTTCACGCTGGGGTTGATGATCGGCATCTCGGTCAATGACACCACAGTCGGCACCACCATCGCCAATCTCGGCATGACCGATGTCACCTTCCCGGCGCCCCTGTTCGAGGGCGACACGATCAATTGCACCACCGAAATCCTGGCCAAGCGCGAGTCGAAATCGCGTCCCGATGCAGGCATTGTCGATTTCCACCACCGCGCCTTCAAGCAGGATGGCACATTGGTCGCGCAATGCCGCCGCCAGGCTTTCATGCGCAAAGTGCCGGTGGCCTGATGCGCGCGCTCCTGTTTGTTCCGGGCGACAGCGTAAAGAAGCTGGAAAAGGGCCTGTCGAGTGGGGCCGATGCCCTCATCATCGATCTTGAGGATTCAGTGGCGCTGGCCGCCAAGCCGGAGGCCCGCACCATCACGCTGGCCTTT
>JAYWHQ010000584.1:0-6934 GCA_043777655.1 Allobosea sp.
GCACTGGCTGCGCTTGTCAGCGCAACAAAACTGCCAGCGGCAGCCACGAGCGCCAGGGCCAATTTGCGAAACTGCTTCATGATATCCTCTCGAGGCGGAATACAACCGCCAATAATCAAACGTGTGCCGGGTCTGAAAGGTTCCCGCCCTGCCGGAAACGATTCCGGGAGCCCATTTCTCGAATATGCCTATGCCATCTTCAAGTTGAATGGCAACTGAACCAAATCTGCCTGAATTGTGGCAATTCGGGGCTGCCACGGCGCCAGCGCCGGTTGCGGCCCGCTTTGTGTTGTGAGAGGTCTCTGCATCAGCCCTTGCTTCATGCCTCGCGAGACCATCGCCTTGCCCGTTCTTTTTGACAGTCTCGCCGTTGTCTTCCTGCTGATCGCCACCGGTTACGGGCTGGCAGCCTCCGGTTTTGTGAACCCCGCACAATGGGCCGGTTTCGAGCGTGTGACCTATCATGTGCTGTTTCCGGCAGTGGTGGTCCACACGCTTTCGATGGCGAATCTTGGCAGCGTGCCTTTTCTTGCCGTCAGCGGTGCGCTGGTTGGCGGCATCCTCATCATCACGGCGCTGCTGCTGGTGGTGCGGCCCCATCTCGCCCGCCTGGGTGTGGACGGCCCCGCATTCACCTCCGTTTTCCAGGGGGCTGCACGCTGGAATACGTTCATCGCGCTGGCTCTGGCGGGCAGCCTTTACGGCAATCTCGGCATCACGCTGATGGCTGTGGCAATTGCTGCGATGATCCCCCTGCTCAATGTCCTGTCGGTGCTGATCCTCACGCGGTATGCCGGCAGCGCTCTGCAATCACCCGGTCAGATCCTGCGTGCGCTGGTCACCAACCCTTTCATCTGGAGTTCGGCGCTGGGCCTGCTGCTGAACCCCGTCGCAGGGTATTTGCCAAAAGCGCTCGTCGGCTTTGCTGAAATCACCGGCCGTGCGTCACTTGCGGCGGGTTTGCTGGTGGTTGGCTCCGGGCTCAGTCTCGCGGCCCTCGCAAAACCGGGGCCCGCGCATGCCCTTGCGATCATGTTGAAGCTGCTGATTATGCCAGCCATCGTCTTTTCCCTGGCCAGGCAGTTTGGCGTGACAGGGACAGCCCTGGCGGTGACAGTGATCGCCGCATCCGTGCCCACCGCCTCCGGTTCCTACATCCTGGCACGGCAGATGGGCGGGAACGCACCGTTGATGGCAGAGATCACCACACTCCAGACCCTGCTGGCTTTTGCGACGATCCCGGCGGCACTGTTGCTGCTTCAATAGGAATAGCACATCTTATAATTGCAATTTACAACTTTAAGAGAGCAATATACCATAAGTTGCATTCGCATCATCGATTCGTCCATTCGGACAGGACATTCCCTCATGGCCATCGCCCTCAAGCGCCCTCGCCGCTTCATTTCAGACGCGGCGCAAAAACGAGCAGCCAGCTTAGCTGAGGCAAAACCGGACGAAATCGTGTCGACAGAGCCACCAGCCACGGCTGATCTCCTGGCGCTCCAGCACGAAGTGGCGCGCTATGTCGCGCAGATGAGCGCTGAACTCGGTGGCATGGCGCGATCTGCCCGGCTCGATCTGCTGGCTTACTTCCTCGACATGGCGCGTGTTGAAGCCAGTATCCAGATCGAGCGCACGGACACCTGAGACAGATCAGGCAGGCCGCGATACGGCATTGCCGCCATGACGCATGATCTTGCCCGATAGTTCAAGATCAAGCAGCGCCAGATTGACCTCGCGCACGGCCAAGCCGCTGGCGCGCACCAGATCATCGACAGCAACAGCCGTTGGGCCCAGCAGGTCCAGCAGGGCCGCGCCAGATGGCGACACGCCGGCGGACGCCGCGCCACGCAGCGGCTCGACCGGGCTGGCCTCCGGTTCATAAAGATCGGCCCTCGGCGTATGCGGCGCGGCCTGCACATCCGGAAGGTCGAGTTCGTCCCACAGCATGTCCGACGGGTCTGGCTGGCCACCGGGCTCGTCAAGGCGGCCAGGTGCCAGCATCGAAAGCAGATCGGGCGATTCCGCCAGCGGCAGCAGCGCCTCGATCACGTGGGCAGAGTTGCCGCACAGGCTGGCACCCTGCCGGATCAGGTCGTTGCACCCTTCGGCGCGCGGATCGAGCGGCGAGCCGGGCACCGCAAAAACATCGCGCCCCTGCTCCAGCGCAAAGCGCGCGGTGATGAGCGAGCCGGATTTGCGCGCAGCCTCAACCACCACAACCCCGAGCGACAGCCCCGAGACGAGTCGATTGCGGCGCGGGAAATCGCGCCCGCGCGGCTGCCAGCCCATCGGCATCTCGCTCAGCGCACAGCCATGTTCGAGAATGGACTCAAGCAGCCCGATATTCTCGGAAGGATAGATCTGGTCCTGTCCGCCCGCCAGCACGGCAATGGTCCCCGCCTTGACGCTGGCATCATGAGCCGCCGTATCAATCCCGCGCGCAAGACCTGACACGACCACGAAGCCCGCTTCACCCAGATCGCGCGCCAGAATGCGGGTGAATTTCAGCCCGGCCACCGAGGCGTTGCGCGAGCCGACAATCGCGGCAGACGGCCGGTTGAGCACGGAGGCATTGCCGCGCACACCCAGAAGCGGCGGGGCCGAATCAATGGCCTGAAGCGCCGACGGATAGTCCGCCTCGCCCAGCGCAATGAAGCGCACTCCGGCGCGGTGCGCCGCCGCCATCTCGCGCTCGGCATCTGCAAGGGACGCAGGTTGCACGGGCTTTCCAGCTGCGCGCGACACCTCCGGCAGTGCCTCGAGCGCAGCCGCGGCACCGCCAAACCGGTTGAGCAGCGCGCGGAAGGTGCGCGGGCCAATGCTGTCGGTGCGGATCAGGCGAAGCCAGTCGAGCCGCTGCTGGTCTGTAAGCGCGAGTTTGGCCATTGCGCTCAGCCCTTCTGGCCAATCTTGCCTTCAGTGCCGGACAGAAGGCGTTTGATGTTCTCGCGATGCATGAACCAGAGGAACACTGTCAGCAGCGCCATCATTTCCGCCATCTGCCGCTCGCCCAGCCCGAACCAGAGCGCTGCGACTGACACCACGCTCGCCAGCAATGCTGCCAGCGAGGAGTAGCGGCTGGCATAGGCTGTCGCGAGCCACACGCCGATGAAGGCCAATCCGGCAAACAGCTTGAGGCCCAGCAGGATGCCGAGGAAGGTTGCCACGCCCTTGCCACCCCTGAACTTCAGCCAGACGGGAAAAAGATGGCCCAGAAAAGCGCCCAGTCCTGCCAGCAGCGCCGCGTTCTTGCCGCCAATCAGGTAAAACCCGATCAGCACGGCCACCGTGCCTTTGAGGCCATCGCCCAGCAAGGTCAGCGCGGCCAGCTTCTTGTTGCCGGTGCGCAGCACATTGGTGGCGCCGATGTTGCCGGAGCCGATGGTGCGCAAGTCAGGCCCACCTGTCAGCTTTGTAAGCACGATGCCAAAGGGAATGGACCCCAGCAGATAGCCGATCAGCAGCGCGACGAGGAAATAAGGGCCAGAAAGCGCCCAGTTCATGGTCTCAGGCACGGGCATTCCTCTGGTGCATGCAAGAACTGGAATGCAGTCTAGACAGGATCGGCGCGATGCACCACCGCCCCGCCCACCATTGTCCAGCGCACGCGTCCGCTGAGCCGCGCCTCGTCAAAGGGCGAGTTCTTGGCGCGCGACCTGAGATTGCGCTTGTCGAGCACATACGGCTCGTCCGGATCGAGCAGGATGAGATCGGCCGGCGCGCCCTTGGCCAGCCGCCCGCAGGCGAGGCCCAGCAGCCTGGCCGGGTTGCTGCTCATCAGGGTCAGCAGCTTCGGCAAGGTGATGTGGCCCGCCTCCACCAGCCGGAGCGCGGCAGACAGCATCGTCTCCAGGCCAACAGCGCCATTGGCCGCTTCTGCAAAGGGCTGGCGCTTGGTCTCGACATCCTGCGGATCATGATCGGAGACGATCACATCGATGTCGCCATCAGCCAGTGCCGCAACCAGCGCCAGCCGCTCATCCTCGTGGCGCAGCGGCGGCGAAAGTTTGCAGAATGTGCGGTAATCGCCCACGTCATTCTCGTTCAGCGTCAGCGAGTTGATCGAGACGCCGCAGCTGGCCTGTTGCCCGCGCGCCCGCGCCTGCCGCATCAGCACAGCCGATTCCGCGCAGGAGATCATGGCGGCGTGATAGCGCCCGCCCGTCGAGCGGTTGAGCCGCAAGTCGCGCTCAAGCACCACGGTTTCAGCATCGAGCGGAATGCCCGGAAGACCCTTGCGGCTGGCAAATTCGCCCTCAGCCATCACGCCGGAGCCGACAAGGCCCGCATCCTCGACATGGTTCATCACCAGCGCATCGAAATCCCGGCCATAGATCATGGCACGGCGCATGATCTGCGAGCTGCGCAGGCTTCTGGCACCATCGCAGAACGCCACAGCGCCCGCCTCGATCAGCAGGCCGAATTCGGTAATCTCCTGCCCCGCCAGCCCCTTGGTCAGTGCCGCCGAAGAGCGGATGTTGACAATCGCCTTGTCGCGCGCCCGCCGCTTGATGAAATCGATGATCGATGGATCATCGATGGGCGGCGTTGTGTCAGCCCGGCAGATGACGGTGGTGACACCACCAACAGCAGCGGCTTCCGAACCAGTCCGCAACGTCTCGCGATACTCGGCCCCCGGCTCACCCAGATAGGCACGCATATCGACCAGACCGGGCGCCAGCACGAGGCCGCCTGCGTCGATGATCTGCGAATCAGCGGGTTCGCCAGGCCTGGCTTCGCCCCAGATGACGTCGGCGATGTGCCCGTCGCGCACCAGCAGCGCGCCGCGCCCGTCCCGGTTGGTGGCAGGGTCGATCAGGCGGGCGTTGGTGATGAGGGTTGTCATGGCATCAAGCATCGCGTCACCCGTTCGGCAGATGCTGGGCCAGCGCATCGAGCACGGCCATGCGCACAGCCACGCCCATCTCCACCTGCTCGCGGATCAAGGATTGCGCGCCATCTGCCACTTCCGATGAAATCTCGACGCCACGATTCATCGGGCCGGGGTGCATCACCAGGGCATCTGGCTTGGCCAGCGCCAACTTCTCGCGATCCAGCCCGAAATAGCGGAAATATTCCTTGGTGGAAGGCACGAAAGCGCCATTCATGCGCTCCAGCTGTAGGCGCAGCATCATCACGATGTCGGCCCCTTCCAGCCCCTTCTTCATATCGGTGAAGACCTCGACGCCAAAGCGTTCGACACCGGGCGGGAGCAGGGTTGATGGCGCGACCAGGCGCACCTTGGCCCCCATGGCCGAAAGCAGGATGATGTTGGAACGTGCGACGCGCGAATGCAGGATGTCGCCGCATATTGCCACGACCAGCCCTTCGATCCGGCCCTTGTTGCGCCGGATGGTGAGCGCATCTAGCAGCGCTTGCGTCGGGTGCTCATGCGCGCCGTCACCTGCATTCACCACCGAACAGCCCACCTTGCGCGCCAGCAGATTGACCGCGCCAGCCGCATGGTGGCGCACGACGATGATGTCTGGCCTCATGGCATTCAGCGTTGAAGCGGTGTCGACGAGCGTCTCGCCCTTCTTCACCGAGGAAGACGCGACCGACATGTTCATCACATCGGCACCCAGCCGCTTGCCGGCCAGCTCGAACGAGGCCTGCGTGCGGGTGGAGGGCTCAAAGAACAAATTGATCTGTGTGCGCCCGCGCAGGATGGCACTCTTTTTCTCAACCTGACGCGAGAGATCGACGAACACATCGGCGGCATCCAGCAAGGCTGCGATGTCGATATGGTTCAGGCCTTCGATACCCAGCAAATGCCGATGGGGAAAGCGGATGCGCGTGGTCGCTGGAGATGTCATTAAAGTGTCCTGTTAGGAGCTGACCGCCCGTTCGGCAAGCCACACTTGCGCAACAGCGCAAACTTCACGCAGAAAGAGGTGGACAGCGGGTCAGATGCGGTTGGTTTGCTGTCGTATCATCTCCTTTCCCATTGTTGCCGGACCATAATGCGCATCCTGTTCAGCCACACGAATTATCCTGGCCAGTATCTGCATCTCCAGCCCTTTCTGGCGCAGGACAGGACGGTGCAGTGTGTCGCACTCACATTGGAGAGCAACACCGGACCGATCAGCATCCCGCATGTGAAGTTCGCGCCGCACCGTCAGGCAGCGAAAGAAACGCACCCTTATGTGCGCAGCTTCGAGAATGCCGTGCTGCATGGCCAGAATGCCTACAAGGCCTGCATGGGTCTGAAGGCGAAGGGGTTCGTGCCTGATGTCGTTCTTGCGCATACCGGCTGGGGCGCGGCGATGTTCATCAAGGACGCCTTTCCTGATGCCAAGGTGATCGGCCTTTTCGAGTGGTACTATCATGCGCGCGGCTCGGACGCGGATTTCCTCAATGCTGGCGACATGACCGATGACAGCGTGCTGCGCATCCGCACCAAGAACGCCCATATCCTGCAAGACCTGTCGATCATGGATTGGGGGGTGAACCCCACGCGCTTCCAGAACATCCAGTTCCCTGACCTGTTTCGCAGCCATATGTCCGTGCTGCATGATGGCGTGGAAACCGATTTCTGTGCGCCTTACGAGAAGGCGACGCTCGAGATCGCAGGCAAGACCTTCTCGCGATCCGACGAGATCATCACCTATGTTGCACGTGGCATGGAGCCCTATCGCGGTTTTCCCCAGTTCATGGAAGCACTGGCCAAACTGCAGAGGCGCCGCCCACATGCGCAGGCGATCATCGTTGGTTCTGACCGCGTGGCCTATGGCGCAACCCGGAAAGACCAGAAAACCTGGAAAGAAGCCGCGCTCGAGAGCAATGATCTGGACATGGACCGGGTGCACTTCACTGGCACAGTGCCGCGCAGCGTTTTCCGTGACGCCATGCAGGTTTCCACGGTGCATGTCTATCTGACGGTGCCTTTCGTGTTGTCATGGTCGATGATGGAGGCCATGAGTTGCGGCGC
>JAYWHQ010000585.1:0-2076 GCA_043777655.1 Allobosea sp.
CCCAGCGCGCGCAGCAGCGCGGCGCCGGCGTGCTGTCGAACGATTCGCGCGGCGTGATCCTTGAGCGGGAGCTGCCGTCGACCAGCCCGGTGCTGGAGGCGTCTTGCGGGCCGCATCAGCCGGGCCGCCGTATCCGCATCGAGCTGCGCACAGCCGAAGCGCCAGGCCGGACCGAGGTGACCGAGCGCCGGATTGTGCTCGATCAGGGCAAGGCCTGCGTTGTTCAGCTGAACGAGGCCGATATTGCCGAGGCCAATGCTTCGCTGAATGAACTGAAGCAGCAGGTTGAGGGCGGGTCGCTTGCGCGACGCTGAAGGGCTATGGAAGTGACGAAATACGACCTGATGAGATTGGTACGATGACAAAACTCCTGATCGACGGCATCGAGGTTGATGTTCCGGCTGATTTCACGCTGCTGCAGGCCTGCGAGGCGGCTGGCGCGGAAGTGCCGCGCTTCTGCTTCCACGAGCGGCTGACGATTGCCGGCAATTGCCGCATGTGCCTTGTCGAGGTGAAGGGTGGCCCGCCCAAGCCGCAGGCGAGCTGCGCCATCGGCGTGCGCGATCTGCGCCCCGGCCCCAATGGCGAGCCGCCCGTCATTTCCACCAAATCCCCGATGGTGAAAAAGGCGCGCGAAGGCGTGATGGAGTTCCTGCTCATCAACCACCCGCTGGATTGCCCGATCTGCGACCAGGGTGGCGAGTGCGATCTGCAGGATCAGGCGATGGCCTATGGCGTCGACAATTCGCGCTATGCCGAGAACAAGCGCGCGGTCGAGGACAAATATATCGGCCCGCTGGTCAAGACGACGATGACGCGCTGCATCCATTGCACGCGCTGCGTCCGCTTCACCACCGAAGTGGCTGGCGGCACCGATCTTGGCGCCATCGGTCGCGGCGAGGATATGGAAATCACCACCTATCTCGAGCAGGCGATGGGCTCCGAGCTGCAGGGCAACATCGTTGATCTGTGCCCGGTCGGTGCATTGACCTCCAAGCCATACCAGAACAAGGCGCGGCCCTGGGAGCTGACCAAGACCGAGAGCGTCGATGTGATGGATGCGGTCGGTTCCGCCATCCGGGTCGATTCCCGTGGCCGCGAGGTCATGCGCGTGCTGCCGCGTGTCAACGAGGCTGTCAATGAGGAATGGATTTCCGACAAGACACGCCATGCGGTGGACGGCCTGCGCACGCAGCGGCTTGATCAGCCTTACATCCGCGAGAATGGCCGCCTGCGCGCCGCCAGCTGGAACGAGGCCTTCGCGCTAATCGCAGCCAAGGTGAAGGCGACCACGCCCGTCCGCATCGGCGCGCTTGCTGGTGATCTCGCCGGTGTCGAGGAGATGTTTGCGCTGCAGGGCCTGATGACGGCGCTCGGCGTCACCAACATCGATTGCCGTCAGGACGGCACCAAGCTGCACACGAAACATGGCCGCGCCAGCTACCTGTTCTCGACCGGCATTGCCGGGATCGAGGAGGCGGACGCGCTGATGATTATTGGCGCCAACCCGCGCAAGGAAGCGCCGATCCTGAACGCGCGCATCCGCAAGCGCTGGCTCAAAGGTGGTTTCACGATTGGCGTCATCGGCGAAAAAGCCAATCTCACTTATGATTATGCGCATCTCGGCGCTGGACCCGAGACTCTGGCCGAGTTCATCAAGCACGCACCGGCACAAAAATTGAAGCCGATGTTCCTGATCGGGCAGGGGGCTTTGAGCCGGCCCGATGGTGAGGCCATCCTCTCGATGGCCGCCAAGGCCGCCAAGGTTCTCGGCGTCATCAAGGACGACTGGAACGGCTTCAACATCCTGCACACCGCCGCATCGCGCGTTGGCGCTCTCGATCTGGGCTTCGTGCCAATGGGCGCTGATAGTCTGGACGCAGACGCGATGGTGAAAGCCGGTGCGCTCGATGTGCTGTTCAATCTTGGCGCCGACGAGATCGAGATCGAGCCAGGTGCCTTCGTGATCTATCAGGGCACGCATGGCGATAAGGGTGCGCATCGTGCCGATGTCATCCTGCCCGGCGCGGCCTACACCGAGAAATCCGCGACCTACGTCAACACCGAAGGCCGCGT
>JAYWHQ010000586.1:0-2074 GCA_043777655.1 Allobosea sp.
GTCGAAAGCGACGGAGCGGCCATGCTGGCGCTGGACAGGGCTTTCCGCAACACGCAAGGCCTGCGCCGTGTCACCACCGAGACACGCGACCTGTTCCGCCGCCCGCTGCTGGAGCCGGAGCTGAACGCGTTCGATGCGGTGGTGCTTGATCCACCGCGCGCGGGAGCCGAGGCACAAGTGCGCTGGCTGGCTGCATCGAAGGTGCCAGTCATTGCCTATGTGTCCTGCGATCCAGCAAGTTTTGCGCGGGATGCAAAAGTGCTGGTGGAAGGTGGCTATGCACTGGAGAGCGTCGCGCCTGTCGATCAGTTCCGCTATTCGGCGCATATCGAGCTGGTCGGCATTTTCCGCAAAGGGAAACAGAAGAAGTGACGCACGAAGAGATGCTTCAGGCGCTGGGAGCCATCGTTGGCGCCCGCCACGTGGTGACAGATGCCGCTGACATGGCGCCCCATCTGCGCGAATGGCGCGATCTTTATCGCGGCAAGGCGGCGTGTGTGGTGCGGCCTGGATCCACTGCAGAAGTGTCAGCACTCATGGCCCTGGCCTCATTGCACGGCATTCCGGTTGTGCCGCAAGGCGGCAATACCGGGCTGGTCGGCGGGCAGATCCCGATTGCCGAAGGTCGGGAGATCATCCTGTCGCTGACGCGCCTCGACAGGGTGCGCAGTGTCGATGCGGCGAGTTCGGCGATCACGGTCGAGGCTGGCGTCACGCTGCAGCGCGTGCAGGAGGCAGCGGAAGCTGCGGACCGGCTCTTTCCGCTGTCGCTGGCGTCGGAAGGCTCCTGCACGATTGGCGGCAATCTCGCGACCAATGCCGGAGGCACGGCTGTGCTGGCTTATGGCAACACACGCGACCTGTGCCTCGGGCTTGAGGTGGTGCTGCCGGACGGGCGCGTGGTCAACGGCCTGTCAGCTCTGCGCAAGGACAATACCGGCTATGACCTGAAGCATCTTTTCATCGGCGCAGAAGGAACGCTCGGCATCATCACGGCAGCCACCCTGAAGCTGTTTCCGTGCCCGCGCAGCACGGCCACTGCCTTCCTGGCCGTGCCCTCGCCGGAAGCGGCGCTGGCGCTGCTGCTCCTCGCCAAGGCCACGGGTGCCGGGCAACTGGTCACGTTCGAGCTGATGCCGCGCATCGGCATCGATTTCGTGCTGAAGCATGCGCCCGGCACACGCGACCCGCTTGCACAAATCTCGCCGTGGTATGTGCTGGCCGAGTTCACCTCGCCTGCAGAGATCGATCTCGACAGTGCAACAGAAGTGCTTCTTGGTGAGGCATTCGAGCAGGGCCTGGCGACCGATGGCGCACTTGCAGCCTCGCTTGACCAGCGCCTGGCCTTCTGGCGGCTGCGCGAGGCGATGTCAGAGGTGCAGCGCTTCGAGGGCGGCTCGATCAAGCATGATGTGGCCGTGCCCGTGCACGCCGTGCCAGAGCTGCTGGCGCGCGGCCTGGCGCTGCTGGAAGAGCTGGTTCCCGGCGGACGGCCCCTGCCCTTTGGCCATCTGGGCGATGGCAATATCCATTTCAACCTCAGCCAGCCTGTGGGCGCCGACAAGGCCGCCTTTCTGGCCCGTTGGGACGAGATCAACGCCGCGCTGCATGGGCTGGTGCATGAACTCAAGGGCTCTGTTTCCGCAGAACACGGGATTGGCCGCCTGAAGCGCTATCTGCTGCCACAGGTGAAGGACCCCGTCGCATTGGCGCTGATGCACCAGGTGAAGCAGGCGCTGGACCCGCAGGGAATCATGAACCCCGGCGCGGTACTCTGAGTTTCAGAACAGGTTGCCCTGCCCTCCTCCGCTCTGGGGATTGCGGGACGGGCCCCGTTCTTTGGTGCCCTTGATTTTTGGTGCGGCTTTGGGCCTCAGCGCAGCCAGACCATGCATGGCAGCATCATAGGGCGCCTGCACACTCGCCTCATCATTGGCCACCTTGTTGATGGCCGGGCCGATGCGCAGCATCTCCAGAAGGTCTTCGGCTGGTGGACGCAGCAGGCTGTAAGCTGCTTCCGGCGTGGTCGCCGGATCGAGCCAGTGGTCATATTGCGCAGGATCGAGGATCACCG
>JAYWHQ010000587.1:0-2058 GCA_043777655.1 Allobosea sp.
GATGGAGCCGTCCGAGATCAAGTCCTTCGCCGATGGTCTCGACATGATCATGGTGGTGGAAGAGAAGCGCTCGCTGATCGAAGTGCAGGTGCGCGAGGAGCTCTATGGCTCCAAGAAGCCGCCCGTGCTGGTCGGCAAGAAGGACGAGACTGGCGAGTGGCTGTTCCCGGTCCATGGCGCGCTCGATCCCAACGACATTGCGCTCGCCATCGGCGCCAGGCTCATGGGGCTGAAGCAGGACAGGCAGCTTCAGGACGCCGTCGAGCGCATCGCGACCATTCAGGGCCGCCTCGACGAGGTGAAGGAAATCGCCAAGCGCACGCCGTATTTCTGCTCCGGCTGCCCGCACAACACCTCGACAAAGGTGCCGGAAGGCGCGCGCGCCTCGGCGGGCATTGGCTGCCATTTCATGTCGCTGTGGATGGACCGTAGCACCGAAGGCTTCACCCAGATGGGCGGCGAGGGCGCCAACTGGATCGGCGAGGCGCCCTTTTCGAAGCGCGGGCACATCTTCCAGAATCTGGGCGATGGCACCTACACCCATTCCGGCTCGCTCGCGATCCGTTGGGCCGTCGCGTCCGGCGTCAACGTCACCTACAAGCTGCTCTACAATGATGCGGTGGCCATGACCGGAGGCCAGCGTGCCGAGGGCGGGCTGACAGCGGCACAGATGGCTGTTCAGATTGCGGCGGAGGGCGTGACGCGCATCGCGCTGGTTTCCGACGAGCCGTATAAATACCCTTCAGGCACGATCTGGCCTCCCGGCACCACGTTCCATCACCGTGATGACCTGGACCATGTGCAGCGCGAACTGGCGACCGTGCCAGGCGTGTCACTGCTGCTTTATGACCAGACTTGCGCCACCGAAAAGCGCCGACGCCGCAAGCGCGGCACCTATCCTGATCCCGACAAGCGCATCATCATCAATGAGCTGGTCTGCGAAGGCTGCGGTGATTGCGGCGTGAAATCCAACTGCGTCTCGGTGCAGCCGTTGGAGACCGAATATGGCCGCAAGCGCCAGATCGACCAGTCGAATTGCAACAAGGATTTCTCCTGCGTCAACGGCTTCTGCCCGTCCTTCGTGACGGTGCATGGCGCGCGGCCCAGGAAGCAGAAGCGCCAGACGGTGGACGCATCCGTGCTTGGCGCGGACGCGCTGCCGGAGCCAGTTGTGCCAGTGCTGGATCGCAACTTCGCGATCATCGTCACCGGCGTCGGCGGCACGGGTGTCGTCACCATCGGTGCCATTCTCGGCATGGCCGCGCATCTGGAGAACAAGGGCTGCGGCATGATCGACATGGCGGGCCTGGCGCAGAAGGGCGGCGCCGTGTTCAGCCATGTGCGCCTCGCACCCCGGCCTGAAGACATCCACGCCATCCGCGTTTCCGGCGGGCAGGCTGCGCTGGTGCTGGGCTGTGACCTGACGGTCACTGGCGCAAAGAAGGTGCTGACAGCTGTGCGCAAGGGCGAGACTGCGATCATCGTCAATACGGCAGAAAGCCTGCCGGGCGACTTTACGCGCGATGCCGATTTCTCGCTGCCGGTGGAGCGCCTGAAGCGTTCGATCACGACCGCAGCTGGGCGCGACCACACCTGGATGCTGGATGCGAGCGCAGCCGCCATGGCGTTTCTTGGCAATGCGATTGCCGGCAACATGCTGATGCTGGGCTATGCTTGGCAGCTCGGCCGCGTGCCGCTGTCGCGCGCGTCCCTGCGTCGGGCGATCGAACTGAATGGCGAAGCCGTGCCGATGAATCTCGAAGCCTTCGAGCTGGGTCGCCGCGCGGCACATGACCCCGAGGCGCTCGCCAAGGTTCTGGCACAGACCAAGGCCCCGACCGAGATCCGCAATCTGTCCCAGTCACTTGACGAGATGGTGACACGCCGGGTCCGGCATCTGACGGGGTATCAGAGCGCGGCCTATGCCAAGCGCTATCTCGATCAGGTGAATGCCGTTCGTGCCGCCGAACAGAAAATCTTGCCCGGCCAGTCGGCCCTGGCGGAGACTGTGGCGCGCTACCTTTTCAAGCTGATGGCCTACAAGGACGAGTATGAGGT
>JAYWHQ010000588.1:0-2057 GCA_043777655.1 Allobosea sp.
CAGGTTTTCTGCGGCCAAGGCTAGAGATGCCTTCGAGGCTTGGTCAACCGGCATTGCATGCTTGCCACGCGCGGCGGTTGCGCACAGCTGTGGCTTGAGGCAGGCCCTGTGCGTGCCAAGATCAGCCGCATGAAAGGGCTGCCATGAAATTCGACGTCTCGCTTGCCGATATTGAAGCCGCAGCCAACCGTATCGCAGGTCGGGTGCGGGTCACGCCCACCTATCACAGCGCCGCCCTCACCAGGCGACTGGGGGCCGAGACGCTCATCAAGGCCGAGAGCCTGCAGCAGGCGGGTTCGTTCAAGGTGCGCGGCTGCTTCAACAAATTGCTGTCAATGAGCGCGGCCGAGCGCCAACGGGGTGTCGTGACAGTCTCTGGTGGCAACCACGCGATTGCCGTTTCGGGCGTGGCGCGTGCGCTCGGCTCACATGCGCTGGTGCTGATGCCGAAAACGGTCGCTGCGTTCAACATCGCGCTGACGGAGGCCGCCGGCGGCACGGTCGAGCTGTGCGAAGATGCCATCGCCGCCTTTGCAAAGGCTGATGACCATGCCCTGCAAGGCCGCACAAATGTGCATTCCTATGATGATCCGCTCATCATCGCGGGCCATGGCACGCTTGGGCTGGAGCTGCTGGAACAAGCCTCTGACCTCACCGATGTGTTCATCTCGATTGGCGGGGGTGGTTTTGCCGCAGGTGTCGGTGCGGCGCTGAAAGCGAAAAACCCCGCCCTCCGCATCCATGGGGTCGAGACCGAGGGTGCTACCACGATGACGCAGGCGCTGGCAGCGGGCGCGCCTGTACCGATCCGCCCAACCTCCATCGCCCGCACGCTTGGCGCGCCCTTCGCGACCGAGCGCACGATGGCTGCCGCCCGCGCCTTTCTGGACGAGATCATCGTGGTGCCGGACCGCGACGCTGTCGCCGAACTTGTCTGGCTGCTGCAAAATGAGCGGCTGCTGGTTGAACCTGCCGCTGCCTGCGTCGTCGCTGCCGCGATGATGCACAAGGATCGGCTGCCAGAAGGCGCGCGCGTGGGCCTGATCCTGTGCGGCTCGAATGTCGCGCTGGAGGATGTCGCGACTTGGCGCGCCCAGTTCGGCGTGTAAGCGTTGGTGGAGCCCGTCATGTCCTGTGCATCATGGTCGCATGACGCTTTCTCCTTGGACAAGCACCAGGCTTGCACGCTAGTTTCCAGCCTGGCTTTCAACCGTATCGGCGCGGACAGCGCCATCAGAGGACACCATGCCCCAAAGTGACCGCATCAAGGCCCTGTCTCCGGAACTGACCGCCATCCGGCGCGACTTTCACCAGCATCCGGAGCTGCTGTTTGATGTGAACAGGACAGCAGGCGTCGTTGCTGAAAAACTGAAGGCCTGGGGCGTGGACGAGATCGTGACGGGCTTGGGCCGTACAGGCGTCGTCGGTGTCATCAAGGGCCGCACGCAAGTTTCTGGCAAGGTCATGGGCCTGCGCGCCGACATGGACGCGCTGCCGATCCATGAGGAAACCAACCTGCCGCACCGCTCCACCGTGCCCGGCAAGATGCATGCCTGCGGCCATGACGGCCACACCACCATGCTGCTGGGCGCGGCCAAATATCTGGCCGAGACGCGTGATTTCGATGGCACGGTGGTGGTCATCTTCCAGCCCGCCGAAGAAGGTGGCGGCGGCGGCCGAGAGATGTGCAAGGACGGGCTGATGGCGCGCTTCGGCATCCAGGAGGTCTATGGCCTGCACAACATGCCGGGCATGGCTTTGGGGCAGTTTGCCATTCGCTCCGGCCCGATGATGGCGGCGGCTGACCGGTTCCAGGTCAAGCTGGAAGGTCGTGGCGGCCACGCCGCCAAGCCGCACGAGACCATCGATCCGCTGATTGCCGCCTGCCAGATGGTCAGCGCGCTGCAGACCATCGTCTCGCGCAATGCCGATCCGCTCGAAGCGCTGGTTGTGTCTGTCACAGCCGTGAAGGCGGGCGAGGCCTATAACGTCATTCCGCAAACTGCCGAGATCAAAGGTACGGTGCGCACGCTGTCGAAAGAGATGCGCATCCTGGC
>JAYWHQ010000589.1:0-2054 GCA_043777655.1 Allobosea sp.
GTTCGCGCGGTTGTCCTGTCAGAGGCGGACGAGGTGTTTCTGGTGCGCCATACCTATACGCCAGGCTGGCATCTGCCGGGCGGTGGCGTTGAGCCGGGCGAGACGCTGGTCGCAGCGCTGGCCAAGGAATTGCGCGAGGAAGCCTGCATCCGCTTGACCGGCGAGGCGCAACTGCACGGTGTGTTCCTCAACCTCAAGGCGACGAAGCGCGACCATGTCGCCGTTTTCATCGTGCGCGACTATCTGCAGGAGAGCCTGCCAGAGCCAAACCGCGAAATCGCGGAGGCGCGCTTCTTCCCGCTGGGCGCCCTGCCGGAACACACAACGGCCGGCACCCGTCAGCGACTGGCGGAAATCCTGGAAGAGCAGCCGGTTGCGACCGTCTGGTAGGGTGGTGCCAAACGAAAAGGCCGGGCGTGAACCCGGCCTTCCCCGATCATTCTGCCGCACAAGACGATCTCAATCAAACCGCCCGCTGGCATGGCCGAGCATGGTGTAGACCTTGCCGGTTTCAGATGTGAGGTAGGTCTTGGCCACCATCGAGTCGCGGTCATCCTTCGATGCCTCGCTGAGCAGGCGCTCGAACTCGTCGATGTAGCGGTCAACCGTCTCGCGGAACTCGGCATCACGGCGATACTTGCGACGGATCTCGTCGAAGGTCTGCTGGCCCTGCAGCGTGTAGAGCCTGCGGGTGAAGACATTGCGCTCGCCGCGCTTGTAGCGGTCCCACAGCTCGACGGCGGCCTCGTGATCGATCATTCGGGCGATGTCGACCGAGAGCGAATCCAGCTTCTCGATGGTGTTGACCGTGGCGCGCGCGGGTTCCGGCGCCTTCTCCTCGCGGCCGGCCCGGTTCAGCAGGTCTGACAGCCAGCCGCCGCGCGTGCCGCCTGCTGCAGGCTCCGGTGCCCGCACCGGCTCCTCGCGCAGCACGGGGCGAGCCGTGCGCGGGGCAGGTTCAGGCTCGACACGCTGCACGGGCACGGGCTCTGGGCGGCGTGCCACCGGCGCGGGGCGGGGCTCGACCGGGGCCGACACATCAAGACTGCGACCGGAGCGCGAGACGATATCCGTCAGGTCGCCCAGCGCCTTGATCTGCTCGGCCACGACCTTGCGCATGGCCGATGTGGCTTCCTGTGTTTCGCGCGGCATGTCGATGACACCACGGCGCAATTCGGCGCGGGTGGCTTCCAGCTCGCGCTGGATGTCGCCGGTCATGCTGCGCATCTCGGCAGCCGCGCCCTGGAAGCGCGACATGGCCTTTTCCAGCTCGCCGCCAACATCACCGGCGACCTGCTCATAGGCATTGCGCAGGGCCAGTGCCGTGCGCTCGCGCTCCTTGCCGGTGGTGGTGCGGATCGCCTCGTACTGCTCGGTGATCGCGTTGGTGGTGGCCTGAGCGGTGTCGGCCAGCACGCCGCCGATCTGGCGCGCGCGGGCTTCGGCCCCCTGCAGCGAATCTTCCAGCAGCGCGCTGAAGGAGCGGGTGATGGAGTCGATGTCGTCCGTCTTCTCGGTGATGGTTGCCAGCAGGCTGTTGAGTGCACCCTGGCGCTCGGTGAGGGCTGTGCTGACGCGCGCCTCCACCTGTTCGAGGCGGGCCGAAGCGGAGACCAGCGCATCGACATTGCTGTCGGTGACTGTCGCCAGCGAGCGCCCCTGCGTGCCGATCTGGCTGACAAGTGCCTCGGCTTCCTGAAGCGTGCCGGCGGAGACCGCCCGCAGGGCTTCGATCTGCTGGCCAAGCTGGGAGGCCGAACGCGCGGTTTCCTCGGTCACGCTGCCCAGGACACCCTGCAGATCGGTGACGCGATTGGCCAGGCCACCCTCGACAGCCGCCAGATTCTTGGCTGCGCTGCCGACGATCTGGTGCATGAGCCGGTTGGACTCAGCCAGCCGCTCCAGCATGCCACCCAGCTCGTCACGAAGGCGCTCATTGGTTTCGACCAGGGAGGCGACGGAGTTGTTCGTGCCGCTTTCGATGGTGCCGAGCAGGCGTTCGCTGGTGGAGACAAGCGAGGCAATGGACTGGTTCGTGCCCGCCTCGATTGTGT
>JAYWHQ010000590.1:0-6823 GCA_043777655.1 Allobosea sp.
GACCCGACCGGCCCGTTCGATGGCCTCAATGGCTGGGTCAACGCGATTGTGGACTTCCCCGACGAAGCCGCGCTGCTGGCCAGCGTCGGGGCGGACTATGTCAGTGAGTTCGTCGAGGCCCCGCACGGCAATTGCATCGGCTGGCGTTATGAGGGCGGCGTGTTTGTGGAGCCGGGCGGAGCGGCTGACGACAGCCCGCGCGAGACATAGGCGGAGACGCTACGGGACCGCCATCTCGAACCGAATGCAGTAGTGGTCGATCTGGCGGGGAACCCTGTAACCCGCGCGGGCAAAATGGGACTCCTGTCCTGAAGGCGCGACGAGTTGGCCCCTCCCCGAGGTCCAGCCTGCCGCTCGGGGCTGGCCTTGCGCGTAAAGCAGGGCTCCCCCGGACGCCGAGGGTTCCGCGTCAAGTGTGATCCTGACTGTGTCGGGGCCGACAATCTCGATGCTGCTGATGGCTATATCGGTTTTGGCATCCTTGTAGGTGAAGCCGTAGTTGGGCGAGGGCGCAATCCAGTCTTCGTCCCAACGCAAGTTGCCGCTCCCCTTGGGTCGGTTGAAGGTCGCGCTCAGCACACGGCCATCACGGGTGATTGCGGCAGGATGCAACGGCACGAACCTCTCCTGCCTCACGACCACCTGTTCGTGAACCAAGGCGAGTGTCTCGCCAAGCATCATGCGCCCTTCGGCATTCTGATGAATCGCGTCTGCCAGAGGGAAGGGGTACATCGGCCCCACCAGCGCCACCTCATCGGGCATGGCCTGTGCCACGGACCATTGCGCCAGTTCGACCCCGCTGGGTATGATACCCGCAGCATCTGGCATGATGACTTGCGGGATGAGAAGGACAGGCTTGTGCGCCTGGCTGGCGGCCGCCTGAAGGGAAACGGGCAGGCTTTGGGCCAAGCCGCGCAGCATCTGCGCATAGGGTACCTGCCCCAATGGACCTGATTCACCCTGGATGAGAACCACCGCGCCAATACGGGATTGCCGACCTTCGCCTGCCATCGCCACCTTCTGCGCCACCGCGGAATTGTGCAGGTTCTGCCAAGCCAAAGTGCCGGGCAGAAATGTCGAAAGCGGCTCGCCGCCCACCCATGTCGTGTGAAGGAAGAACCGCCGCTCTGGCCAGCCTGCGGCGAGCGCATGCCCCATCGCTGTGGCTGGAAAAGGCGCATAGCGGGGGTGGTCGTGCAATGGCGCTGTGCCACGCAGCGCATCGGATCCAACGAGCCTCGTGCTGTAGACCTGCGACGCTGTCGCAAACGTGAGCAGGCGGCCGGGAAAGGCTGGCGCCAGCAGCAGCGCCGGCCCAGTGCCCCCCGCCCCGGCATTCGACTGGCCGTAGAACAGGATCGTGTCCACCTGGGACGGACCACCAACAGCATCACCTGGGGCAAGCGCTGGCTGCGCGGCGGAATCGAGCGGCACGGCGGCGATGGCCAGAATGAGCGCCAGGCAAAAACGGCGCGCCAGTGTTCCCATCACGATGATGACCCTTTGGCTGCTTTCGCCAATGCAGCAAGGCGCGCTGAAACAGCATCCGCTGCTGCGCCCAGACTGTACTGGCGCTCGACACGGGCGCGGGCGCGGGCGCGCCTTTCGCCGTCGTCCAGCAGGTTCTGGCGTGCCAGTCTGAGTTGGCGGGCAGCGTCAGCAACAGATGGCTCTGCCCATTGGCTGCCTTCGGAAAAGACATATTCACCCGGCAGGACCGGACGAAGCGTGTAATCGACAGGATATCCATTGTCCCGGTCAAGGAACGAGACATTGCCCGACCAGTCAGTGGCGACCACACTGGTGTTGAGGAGCATGGCCTCGGCAATGACCCGGCCGAAACCTTCCGCACGGTGCAGGGAGATGAAGCAGTCGGTCGCCGCAATAAGCCCGGCGATCTCTGCGCGGCTGAAAGGACCGTCGATCAGAACGAAGCGGTCATCGTCACCCAACTGCTCCTCGATGGCCCTGAGGGCCCCGGGATGGGCATGTGCGTTGAGCGTCTTGATCAGCAGACGTTCGGGTCCGCTGCGATCAGGAAAGGCGGCCTGGAAGGCGGCAATCGCTGCCTGGGGGTTCTTGCGGGCCATGTAGGAATTGAAATCGAACATCGTCAGGAAAACGAAATCCTCCCCTGTCAGCCCGAATTGCTGCAAGGGCACCTCAGTCACATCTGGGACATTGAGATAGAACGGCACGAGATAGACTGGCTTGTCGGTCAGGCTGGCATAGACATTGGCAAGAAAATCGCTTGATGCCCAAATCTCGTCGACAAGATCAAACACCCAGCGCCAGGATTCCGGCAAGCTCGTCAGCTCCCAGGGCCAATAGCCAATGTTGTACCGGCCCTCAAACAGGTTTGAGCCTCGTTCGATCTTCAGCCGTGCCGTTTCAAAGGCGGTCAAGGCAAAGATGTTGACCGGATAGACAGGCTGGTCGACCGAGAGAACTTCCATTCCATAGCTGTCACTGGTCGCTGTCTTCTCCGGCAGGGCAATGCTGTAGATGGCCCGCATGATGCCGGCATCAGCCAGCACTTCATTGAGGGCGCGCGCGTCCTCGCCAATGCCAAGCACGCCATTGGCGAAACCAACGATGTTCACGCCCGGCAAGTGGCTGTTGTCCATGGCAGGCGGCGCGCTGCACCAAGGCAGGGCCTTGGCAGGCTTGGCTCCGGCTTGATGCAGCGCCAGACGCTTGCGCCCCTCTGGGAGACGGATGTCAAAATCGGTCTGGAGCCCGCGGTCATTCAGGTAGGTGTAGTATGCCAGGCGGCTGATCGGAATGTCAGCCTTGGTGAACATCGGGTGGACTTCCGCCAGAAAGTGCTGCTCACGCGGGGTCATGAAGCAGCCAAGACCAAGTTCGCTGACGCCAACCAGATAGTACCAGGCATGAAACCGGTCTGGATTTTCGCCAATGCTCTGGCGAACATCCTCGCGGCACATGAGCACATAGGCAGCCAACCGTGTAATGAAGGGTGGCTGCGGTCGTGACAGGAACGCGATGTAGTTCGCTGAAAACTTGACCTGCTTGTATTCCCGCCGTCCCTCCAGCGCGAACCACAGAAGGAAGCGCGAGGCCCTTTCATCGGTGAATGCCGATTCGGAACTCTCGTTTGCGGAGCGCAGAAGGAAAGCTGCGTGCAATGTCTCGTCTGCTCTGAGAATGTCGAGGGCCAGACTCATACGATCAAACGGCGCTCATGCGGCATCTCTTGTCGACGGCATTGCATCGGTGCCACGCATCACCGCAACCAGATTGTTGTATTGGTCAGACACCTCCGCCATGTAACGCGAGTATAGCCGGAGGCTTTCACGACGCAGTTCATCGCGCAGGGATGGGCTGGAGACGTAAGCCTCCATCGCCTTCGCCATATCCGCGATGTCCACCAGAGTGTGGTAGGGGTGAACCGGATCAAGGCCCTCAAATGCATCGCAGGTCCCGATGATCGATTTGCCGAAAGCGAGGGCTTCAATGGTCTTGATCTTGAGCCCTGTACCGCCGAGCATCGGATTGAGAACGCATTCGACATTGTCATAGAAATCGGCAAGCGTATCGACCATGCCAAGGCGCGCCGGTGAAGATCTGAGCACAAGCTTTCTGTTCGAGATCGATCCGGCAAGCGCCCAGACAGGGATGCTGGAATGGCAGAGCGCCGCATCGAGGGACATGATCGATTTGACGTTGAACGGATTGCCGCTGCCAAGATAGCCAAACGAGAAGAACGGTTTGCGGGTTTCCGGCTGCATCAGGAAACGTGGCTGGATAGGATGGCCGACCGTGCAGGTCAGCCCGCCATGCTGTGTCCTGATATGCGCCGACTCCTTTTTCTGAATGCCGAGCACGACATCAGCGCGCCGGAAACCACGGCTTTCCTCTTCAAGTGTTGTGAAGAACCAGCGGGGTTCGAGGCCGGTTTGGCCTGCCACCTTGTGCCTGTCACCAAACAGGTCATGCGTGTCGATGACCTTGACTGGACCCGCGATGCCTTCGAGCACCTTGGACATCCAGACATAGTTGACGATCACGGCATGATACCGCCGCTTGGCGCAAACGGCAGCAACTTGAATGCAAAGCTCATCGGGCACCCAGTCATCAAGCCCCCAAGTGCGCGAGAGGGATGGCTTTTTCAAAGAGAGCGACTTCATGAACACAAACTGGTTCCAGAATGCCTTCATCATGTCGGACTGCTCGGAACTCAGCCCTTCCATCCCGTAGTAGAAAAAATCGACGATGACGTTCCGCCGCTTCAGTTCTGCTGCGAAAGCAACAATCCGCGCCGAATTGCCTTGAGTGACCGGATGGGACGCAATCGGAGAAACAACCAGAACATGCAATGGTTTCATGGCGTATCGTTCAGTCCGGCAACAGAATGAGTTTGTCTACACACACCCCAATGACACGGCCATTGTTTTTGTCTGTATCCAGTTTCGGAATGATGAGTCCAAGAACCGTATAATCTGCACATTTATCAACATTGACGACTATTTTGCCACTGTTCTCCGACCATCGATCGAAAAGGAAAGGCACAACGCGTCCATCGAGTTGAACGCAGATATTGTCAAGGTTCTGTTGGGACTCGGCCCTGATGATGGACACCTCCAACCGTGCGGGAAACTGATCCATGGGCCGCGGGACGATCATGCGAAAACACCGTTCAGGCCCGGTCCACAGCCAGGAATAGCTCTCATCCCCTTCCGCCTGGTAGCCACCATCATGAATAAACTGGCGAGCGGCGATCACCTGCTTGCCGCTCTGGACTGGCAGGACCTTCCGGGCTTCGGGCAAGGACTGCTGCATCGCCATGTCCGGCGCTTGCTGCCCGTTGCTCGCAGGTGCGCCTGAGCTGTACAGCAACCAGAGACGGTCTGCATCGCCCGCCTCGATGAAGCAATGAAGGTTGAAGGTCGAAAGGCCAAGAAGGGACGGCAACATCTCCGGCGCCGCATTGACTGGAACCGGCAACAGGACGTTGAGCGGCTCATCGCCCCGCGATGAAGCCAGCAATTTAAGAAGATCGAGCGACCCACCAACACAAACCAAGGCGCGTCCGGGCTGAGGGCTCCGGCACAGCCCGGCAAAGCCTCCGGTCATAGCCGTGGGCGGAAGAATGCCGATAGGGTGACGGCCCCCATGCTGCCGGAAAGAATTCAGGAAATCGATGCGCCGCTGATCCGGCCCGGGCAGAAAGGCAAGGCTCGTTTCCCGGTCGCTCATGAAAGAGAAGGCGCAACGGGGAAAGGTCATGTCGGCGAATGTCGCCTTGCCCAGAATGGCCTCGATTGCATCCAGAATGGTCGGGCTGGCCCCGCCGGACAGGGCAACAGTCTTGGTCATGCCCGTGCTGATATCGGGAGCCGTGTTCATCGGTGACCGCCTGCAGCGGCAAACGACCGTCCCTCGACCGTCAGCCCGAAGGCTCCGCCATCTGGATGGGCGACAAAGTGCAAGCCCTCCACCGTGACATGCGGGCCCACCGTGGCACGCAGAAAGGCAGGAACTTCAACCACACTCCGGGCAAAATGATCCGGACCATCGAACCACAGCAAGGCTTCAAATGAGCCCGGCTTCTGGTTGATGAAATCAGCAAGGCCATCATTGCTGCCAGGCTGCGACATCTGGAACTCAGACCGTCGCAGCATCGGCACAGATGAAGGAACGGGTTGCACCTTCTTGCGGGATGGGCGCTTTGTCCGGCTTGCCGCGCCAGCTTCGTCCACCGAAGCAAGATAGCGTGCGGCAACCGAGTCGATCGACAATTCCGTGCGCGCAAAGAGACTGGCCCTCTCGCCGAAACTCTCGCGCAGATCAGCGGACTTCACCAGGCCCTCCAATGCCCGCACCAGCGCAGCCACTGTGGAAAACACCGGCACATGCACGACCACATCGCGAGGAATTTCGGCATAGGCAGCGGTGTCGCTGACGACGCAGCAACGGCCAGCGGAAAAGGCCCGGGCAAGGGTGCCGGAGCTTTCGCCCACCGAGGGGAACCGCAGATTGACCACGATATCGGCGGCGCTGATATACGCGTCCAGCATCTCTTCCGAGACATAGCCGGAAACGGAGCAGCGGCCATGCAGCGACGGTCGCCTGGCAATCTCGGAACTGAGATCGAACTCACTCACGCGCTCTTCGCCGGCATGGATCCAGCGGAAGGCGAGACCGGTCTGGGCCAGGGCGTCCAGCGCCTCGATCAGCCAGTCAAAGCGCTTGGCACGCGTCGCAAAGCCAGATGTGAGGATGATCAGCTCGTCGGCTGAAATTCCCAACTCCTTGCGCGCAGCAGCATGCCCTTCAGCCTTCAGCTTGGGGGCGAAATGCGGGATCACGTCGATCTTGTCACGCGCCCTCGAACCATGGATGGCAGAGATTTTCTTGCGGGCGTATTCGGAATGCACGATCACTCGGCTCGAGAGTGCCAGCACCTCACCGATCGTATCAAACAGGACGTAGTTGGCGGCCGTCTTGATGCGTTGTTCCTTCCAGTGCCTCGCATAGACTTGGCCCATCTTGCCGGTAGGCCCGGTCATTCGGCCAAGGATTTCTTCAAGAGAGCCCGATGCCAGCTCATAGAGATACAGCAGGCTGAGGTCATGCAACGACGTCACGCCGCTGAACGCACGCAGGGCCTTGAGCACGAAAACATGGCCGCCATTGTTGCCGATCTGATGCAGGATTGCCGAATCCGGCTGAAGATGGCGATGCGCCTGCGCTGGATCGCAAACCGCTATTTCCGGCGGCAGGCCTGCACCGGCATCATCGGAATAGACAACGCAATCGCGCTTGCGCGCCATTTCGTTGAGCAGAAGGGCGGAATAGT
>JAYWHQ010000591.1:0-6805 GCA_043777655.1 Allobosea sp.
CCTCGCCAAACCCAACACGGGAAAATCCGGGCATTTCCATGCCCTGATCTGGCAAAAGGGACTGACCATGGCCAAAGACGGCACCATCCTGATCGGCAAGAGCAGCAAGCCCGAACTTCTGACGCTCAAGCTCGCCAACCGCCATGGTCTGGTCACAGGGGCCACCGGCACGGGCAAGACGGTGACGCTTCAGGTGATGGCGGAGGGCTTCTCCAACAATGGGGTGCCGGTCTTCGCAGCCGACATCAAGGGCGACCTGTCAGGCATTGGCGCGCCCGGCGACAGCAAGCCGCCTTTCGTGGCTCGAGCCAAGGAACTCAAAATCCCTTACCAGCCAGATCAGTTCCCCACCGTGTTCTGGGACCTGTTTGGCGAGCAGGGCCACCCGATCCGCGCCACGATCTCGGAAATGGGGCCGCTGTTGCTGGCGCGCCTGCTGGATCTGAACGACACGCAGGAAGGCGTGCTCAACATCGCCTTCCGCATTGCCGATGAAGAGGGCTTCCTGCTGCTCGACCTGAAGGACCTGCGCGCGGTCCTGACTTACATCGGCGAGAATGCTGCTTCTCTGACCACCAGATACGGCAATGTCGCCGTGCAGTCGGTCGGCTCCATCCAGCGTCAGCTGCTCATTCTGGAAAACCAGAAGGGCGAGATGTTCTTCGGCGAGCCTGCGCTCGACATCAACGACCTGATCCGCACCGATCGCGATGGTCGCGGCATTGTCAACATTCTGGCTGCCGACAAGCTGATGGCCAATCCCCGGCTCTACTCCACCTTCCTGCTCTGGCTGCTGTCGGAACTGTTCGAGCAGCTGCCGGAAGTGGGCGATCTCGACAAGCCGAAGCTCGTCTTCTTTTTCGACGAGGCGCACCTGCTGTTCAAGGATGCGCCCAAGGCACTGCTGGATTCCATCGAGCAGGTGGTCCGCCTTGTGCGCTCCAAGGGCGTCGGCATCTATTTCATCACACAGAACCCGCTCGATGTGCCCGACACGGTGCTGGCCCAGCTCGGCAACCGTGTGCAGCATGCGCTGCGTGCCTTCACCCCGCGTGACCAGAAGGCGGTGAAAGCGGCTGCCGAAACCTTCCGCCAGAACCCCAAGTTCAAGACCGAGACAGCCATCACCGAGCTGGCCGTGGGCGAGGCATTGATTTCGATGCTGGAAGGCAAGGGCGTGCCGTCGGTCGTGGAGCGCGCCCTGATCGCCCCGCCAATGGCACAGGTTGGTCCCATCTCTGCGCAGGGCCGCCAGGCGGCCATCAACAGCTCGCCGATGAAGGGCCGCTACGAGACGGAAATTGACCGCGAGTCGGCCTATGAGATGCTCCTGAAGCGCAAGGGCCTGAATGCCGATGGCTCCGTTCCGCCTACGGAGGCCAGCGCCGGCGGCCTTGGCGGCTTCCTTGGTGGTCTGTTCGGCGGTGGCACAGCAGCGCCGGCTCCTGGCCCGGCCCGTGGCCCTGGCAGCCGCGGTGGCCGCACACCGCAAAGCATGAGCGAGAAGATCGTGACCTCGGCCGCGCGCTCGGTTGCCTCTTCCGTGGGTCGCCAGATCGGCACCGCGATCATCCGCGGCGTGCTCGGCAGCATGCTGGGCGGGCGGCGCTGAGCAGCATGCTCTCGTCTTTCGCGACAGGCTTCGGCGTCGGCTTCGGATTGATTGTCGCCATCGGGGCGCAGAATGCCTTTGTGCTGCGGCAGGGCATCCTGCGGCAGCATGTCTTTGCCGTTGTGGCCATCTGCGCCGTCTCAGACGCATTGCTGATTGCCGCCGGCGTCATGGGCCTCGGGCGGCTGGTGCAGTCCAGCCCGATCCTGCTCAAGCTGGTGACGGGCGGGGGCATTGCCTTCCTGCTCTGGTATGGCTGGCTCGCGCTCAGCCGCGCGCTGAAGCCTGCGGCACTCGATGCTGGTCAGGCAGTGGCTGCCGCGAGTCTGAAGGCTGCCATCACCACCTGTCTGCTGCTGACCTTTGCCAACCCGCATGTCTATCTCGACACGGTGGTGCTGATCGGCGCCATTTCAGCTGGCTATGAAGGCGCATTGAAACAGGCCTTCATGATTGGCGCCATGGTGTCATCGCTGGTCTGGTTCGCCGGGCTTGGCTATGGCGCAAGGCTGCTTGCGCCGATTTTTGCCCGCCCGCTGGCCTGGCGCGTGCTCGATCTGGTGATCTGTGCCGTGATGTGGCTGATTGCGCTGCGACTGGCCTGGTGGCTCTGGCAGGCCTGAACGCGGATCACGCGAACCGCTTACTCGCCGCCGGGTTGCGAGCGCAACGACCGGGTCACAAGCGACCCAATTTTATCCAAATGGTTAAATGAGGGGTTAACATTGTTTAACTTTTTTCTCTTGACCCAGCGGCAGGAAGTCCGATTATGGAGCCTATCTTGCTCAGTCTCGGGGGTTCCCATGAAGCGTATCATTCTCGCCGTCGGCCTTGTCGCCGCCACACTGGCTGGTTGCCAGACACCCCAAGAGTCGCTTGCTGATGCAACCGATGTCTGCCGCTCGTCTGGCTACCGTCCCGGCACGCGCGCCTATGCGGATTGCCTGAGCGGCACCTACGCACAGAATCGTCGCGCTTCACAGGAAACCGGCAATGCCATCGCCACCGGTGTGGTTGCCGGCGTGGTTGGCGGGGCCATCGTTGGCGCCGCTGCCCGGCCTTACGGCTATGGCTACGGCTACCGCCGCTACGGCTACGGCTGGTACTAGTACCTGCACCAAGGCAGGCGAGCAGGCTGCGCTCTCATTGGCGCTGCCCGACTGACTGGCGCCTGAACGGCTTGACCTTTTCACGGCATGGCCCCGATAAGGAGTCATGCCGTTTTCGTCAGACTACGATCCCGATCCGCGCCACCTGACACTGGGTGATGCGTTTTTTGACGCGGTGGAGCCTGCGGCTTTTCCGGTAACCGTCCTGCGATTTCGCAACCAGCGCTGGGCGGAGCGTGTCGGTCTGGGTGGGCTCAATGAGGCCGAATGGCTGGCGCATCTGGGGCGTTTCCAGCCTTTGCCTGACAATCTGCCGCAGCCTCTCGCACTGCGCTACCACGGCCATCAGTTCCGGTCTTACAACCCTGAACTAGGTGACGGGCGCGGCTTCCTCTTTGCGCAGATGCGCGATCCCGCCGATGGACGCCTGCTGGATCTGGGCACCAAGGGATCGGGCCGCACGCCCTGGTCGCGGCGCGGCGACGGGCGGCTGACGTTGAAGGGCGGCTTGCGCGAAGTCTTGGCCACCGAGATGCTGGAGGCGCTTGGCGTCTACACCTCAAAGAGCCTCTCGCTGATAGAGACGGGCGAGGCGTTGCAGCGCAATGACGAACCCTCGCCAACGCGCTCCGCCGTGCTCGTGCGGTTGAGCCACGGCCACGTTCGCTTTGGCACGTTCCAGCGGCTGATGGCGCTGGGTGATGAAGCCAACTTGCGACGACTGGTCGACTACAGCATCGCGACCTATTGGCCGGAAGCAGCGCGCGCGCCTGATCCAGCATTGGCGCTGTTCTCACATGTCGTGGGAGCCATGGCGCAACTGGCTGCTGAATGGGCGGCAGCGGGCTTTGTCCATGGCGTGTTGAACACTGACAACATGGTCATCACCGGCGAGAGCTTTGACTATGGCCCATGGCGTTTCCTGCCCGTGCTGGAGCCTGGCTTCACAGCGGCCTATTTCGACGAGAACGGGCTCTATTGCTTCGGTCGCCAGCCCGGCGCTCTCGCCTGGAACCTGGCGCGGCTGGCCGAGTGCCTGCTGCCGCTGACGCCGCAGGAAGGGCTTGAGACTGCACTCAAAAAATACAGCGAGACCTTTGAAACAGCGCTTGCCCGTCAGACTTTCGCGCGGCTTGGGCTGGCGCCAGCAGGCGACAATCAGGCGCGGGCGCTGACGCTGGCCTTCTATGGCGCGTTGACCGCCACCAAATGCCCATTCGAGCGCGCGTTTTTCGATCTGTTTGGTGGCGCTGATCCGGCGCGATTGATGGAGAGCCCATCGCGTGAGGCCTATCACACGGTCGGGTTTGCCAATGCGCTTGAATTGATTCGCGGTTCTCCGATCAATCCTCTCGCCACTGCTGCGGAAAAAGATCGCTACTTCAACGCTGAACGCTCCCAGACCATGCTGGTCGACGAGGTGGAGCGCATCTGGGATGCGATTGATGCGCGTGAAGACTGGACACCGTTTGAGCATAAAGTGGCAGCCATCCGCGCGATGGGTGCGGCTTATGCGCCGTTGTTGCCAGCGCGGGAAGGGCATGTGGTAGTTTAATTATCGCCTCATTCAGCCCGGTCGTCATTCCGGGTTCATCGCAAGGGATGCCCCGGAATGACGCTGGCCACCCTATGCCTTGTCCACTGCGCCTGACGAACGCCCCCACCCATGCGTTTTTCGCGCTAGGCAGCACGCTCAAGAATCGTGACACTCTGACAACGTCACCGGAGTCCGTCTGCCATGCCCGCCGCCAAATCCACACCTGTGCTCAACAGGGTTCTCGCCTGCCTCGATGCTGACCGCCAGCCCGCGCTGGACCGGCTGTTCGACTGGTTGAAAATCCCGTCCATCTCGACCGATTCCGCCTATGCGAAGGAGTGCCGCAAGGCAGCCGAATGGCTGGTGAAGGACCTGACCGCTCTGGGCTTCACGGCCTCGCTGCGCGAGACGCCCGGCCATCCGGTAGTGTTGGCGCACCGGCCCAAAAAGGGCGCGCCGCATGTGCTTTTCTATGGCCACTATGATGTGCAGCCGGTCGATCCGCTGAACCTGTGGGAGACAGGCCCTTTCGAGCCAACTTTGAAAACGCTCTCCAAGGGCCGAGACGTCATCATGGCGCGCGGCGCCTGCGATGACAAAGGCCAGGTGATGACCTTCATCGAGGCCTGCCGCGCCTGGCTGAAGGAGACAGGCGATCTGCCCGTCGGCGTCACGATCATGATCGAGGGTGAGGAAGAGAATGGCTCGGTCAATCTGCCGGCCTTCGTCAAGGCCAACGCGAAAGAGCTGAAAGCCGACATCGCGCTCGTTTGCGACACTGGCATGTGGGACCGCAAGACCCCGGCCATCACCTCCTCTCTGCGCGGCATGCTGTATGAGGAAATCATCATCCGGGCTGCAGACCGCGACCTGCATTCCGGACTTTTCGGTGGTGCGGCGCAGAATCCGATCCACATTCTCGCGCGCGTCTGCGCCTCGTTCCACAAGGCCTCGGGCAAGATCGCCATTCCAGGTTTCTACGAGGGCGTGAAGAACCTGCCGAAGCAGGTAAAGGCCGATCTGGCAGCGCTTGGCCTCACCGAGGCGGAGTTCCTCGGCACGGTGGGTCTGAAGCACTCCGTCGGCGAGAAGGGCCGCCTGCTGATCGAGCAGATTTCGACAAGGCCGACCTGCGACGTCAACGGCATCTGGGGTGGTTACACAGGCGAGGGCACAAAGACCGTGATCGCAGGCGAGGCGCGCGCCAAGGTCTCCTTCCGGCTGGTGGGCGAGCAGGATCCGGCGAAGATCCAGAAGGCGTTCCGCGCCTTCGTGAGAGCAAAGGTGCCGGCGGATTGCTCCGTCGAGTTCATCGGCTACAAGGGCTCACGCGCCATCCAGCTGCCCTGGGATTCCGCGGCGCTCAACGCGACACGCGAAGCCCTGACGCAGGAATGGGGCGAGACCTGCGTGATGGCAGGCTCCGGCGGCTCGATCCCCATTGTGGGCGATTTCAAGCGCATGCTGGGGCTGGACACGCTGCTGGTCGGCTTTGGCCTCGATGATGACCGGGTGCATTCGCCCAACGAGAAATACGAGCTCTCGTCCTTCCAGAAAGGTGCCCGCTCCTGGGCGCGCATTCTGGCAGCGCTGGGGCCGAAATAGGGCGCGCCATCCTCCTGTTCAGAGCGGCTGGCAGGCCTGCGTCAGCCACACCATCGCGTCGCCTTCGACCAGCGGGCCGATCCTGGCCAGCACTTGTGCGTGGTAGCCGTCTACCCAGGCGATTTCGTCTGTCGTGAGCAGGGCCTTGTCGATCAGAGCCCGGTCATAGGGGCACCAGGTGATGGTCTCGAAGCCAAACATCTCGCGCTCGGCGCCAGCGATCTTGCGCGGCTCGACCACGATCAGGTTCTCGATGCGGATGCCATAGGCGTCCGGTTTGTAGTAGCCGGGCTCGTTCGAGAGAATCATGCCCGGCTCCAGCGGCGTGGTGCCCGTCTTGGCGATGCGCTGCGGCCCCTCATGCACCGAGAGGTAGCTGCCGACGCCATGGCCGGTGCCGTGGTCAAAATCGAGCCCGGCTTCCCACAGCGGCACGCGCGCCAGCGAATCAAGCTGCGCGCCCGAGACACCCTTGGGGAAAACCGCGCGCGATATGGCAATGTGCCCCTTCAGCACGCGGGTGTTGCGGTCAGTCATCTCGGGCGTCGGTGTGCCGATGGCCAATGTCCGCGTGATGTCGGTGGTGCCATCCTCATACTGGCCGCCGGAATCGATCAGGTAGATGCCCTGTTCGATCCGCCTGTTGGAGGCGGAGGACACCCGGTAATGCGGCAGGGCGGCGTTGGGCCCTGCGGCCGAAATCGATCCGAAGGAAATTTCCTTGAGCAGGCCTGTCGCGATCCGCTCCTGCTCCAGCGCCCCGACAGCATCCACTTCGGTCAACAGCCCTGTGGTTGCTTCAACCGAAAGCCAGCTGAGAAAGCGTACCATGGCCGCGCCATCGCGCAGATGGGCCGCGCGCGCTCCCGCCAGCTCGACAGCGTTCTTGCGCGCCTTCATCAGCGCGATGAGGTCAGGGCCCGAATCAATGCTGCCGCCGGT
>JAYWHQ010000592.1:0-2032 GCA_043777655.1 Allobosea sp.
CCACGTCGCCATCGCGATGACGGAAGCAAAAAACAGTGCGGCAAAGGTGAGGTGCAGCGTCAGCTTGACAGGCGCGACAGCCACCATGCCCGCCTGCAGCCCGGATGCCACCATGATCCAGCCGATCGTGCCTTGCAGCGCGAGCAGAAGACCCATGCCGAACAGCAGGATCGTGACCGGCACCGACACCGTGCGCTTGACGGCGAACCAGATGAAGCCACCGAGATAGGCCAGCCCGATGAAACGCCCGAGCTGGCGATGACCCCATTCCCACCAGTAGATGAACTGGAAATCAGCCAGCGACATGCCCTTGTTGAGCAGCTGATATTGCGGAATCTGGCGATACTTCTCGAATTCCAGCGCCCAGGCGGCATCGCTCAGTGGCGGGATCGCGCCGGTCACGGGCCGCCACTCGGTAATCGAGAGGCCAGAGCCGGTCAGCCGCGTGGCGCCCCCCACCATCACCATGATGAAGACCAGAAAGGCCACGGCCCAGAGCCATTGGCGCAAGGTTGCCGTGCGGTCGGGCGCGCGGCTCACTGGCTGCGATTGCGGGGTCATGATGTTTTGTGCGAGGCTCATGGTCAGCGGGTCCGCGAAATGCTGAAATCAGCATCAGGTCTTGCAGCGACACATAGACACCCTTGGCAGCGACGCCAATGCATGTGATGCCGCAGCCTCGCGATTTTGCAATGGATGCGGAGGCAACGGGATGGCACAGCGCTGGCGCAAGCTGCTCGGCACGCTCATGATTATTCCCTATATCTGCATCTATGCGCTGGTGGCCATGGCGCTGGTGCAGGGTCGCATCACTGAAGCGGCCAAATGGATACAAACCGTCAGCTACATCGGGCTGGGGCTGATCTGGGTTGTGCCGCTCCTGCCGCTCATCAAGTGGATGGAGCGCAAGGATGTGCAAGGCTAGCCGACGTTGATCCGACGGCCCTTGTTGAGCGCCAGAAAGGGCAGACCGGAAAGCATGGCCTTCAGCGCTGTCTCGTTCTGGTGCAGGCCATTCATCGAGACGCGCGGCAATGCGTGAAGATGGCGTTGGTGCATGGCGAAGACATGACCGGGCCGCGTGGTGACCGCGCTGGCAAAGCCCAGTTCAGCTGCCATCGCAAACTCGCGCCGGCCTGCTGATCCGGGATCGCCGACCGGATAGGCCAGATGGCGGATGGGCAGGCCAAGCTCGTGCTCCAGCCGCGCCTTGCTGTCAGCCATCTCGCGCCGCGCCACATCGGCCTCGTGCTTGGCCAGCATCGGATGCGTCATGGTGTGGGCACCAATGGTGATGCCGGGCGCGCCTGCGAGCGCCCTGAGCTGCGCCCAGTCGAGGCAGAGCGCATCGGTCATGCCAGCTGGATCAACACCGGCCTCCTGGCCAAGCTTTCCGACCACAGCCAGCAAATCCTGCTCGGCGCCAGCCCGCAGGCGCCAGTAGATCTGGTCGAAGGCCAGCTGCTTTTCGGCGTCCGTCACGGTGCGCGCGGTGAAGATCTGGTTGCTCCAGCGCGCCTCGATCCGGCCAAGACGGCGGATGGCCTCTTCAAGAACCAGCCACCAGAGCGGGGCCGTCCTGTCCGCAAATCCCGGTGTGACGAACATCGTCCAGGGTGCATTGTGCTGAGCCATCACCGGCCAGGCATGCTCGACATTGTCGCGATAGCCATCGTCGAAGGTCAGGGCGATGAAGAAACGCTGCGAGTCGCCGGAAATGGTGCGGGCAATGGCCTCGTCCAGCGAGACAATGTCGAACCCGAGATCGCGCACGAGATGAAGCGCGCGGTCGAGAAACTCCGGCGTGATCTCGAGAATGCCGTTGGGGGCAAAGCCGCGCCCGGCAGCAGGCCGCACATGGTGCAGCATCAGGATCGCACCCAGCCCGCGTGCCAGACCTGCGCCCCAACGATCCGCGCCCGACGCCCCGATTGCACGAAAAGCCAGGTCAAAGGCGCGGTGCTTCAGGCTCAAATGCGGTGTGGTCGTCATGCCTGCTCAGTCAACCTGTCGCTAACGCTGTTTGCCAATC
>JAYWHQ010000593.1:0-2029 GCA_043777655.1 Allobosea sp.
TCAGGCCCGCGACCGCACCAAAGAGAGCGCGCGCGAGCAAAACCGGGTTGCCGCGCCGACCTTCTGCCAGCGGCACAACTGCACGCAAATCGGGCTGCGCGGCAAAGACGCCCATCAGCCGGTCAATGATGGGCGCGCCAACCTCGGGCATGTCGCCCAGCAGCACCAGCGCCGCCCCGCAATCAGCAGGCACAGCCGAGATGCCTGCCTTCAGCGAGCCAGACATGCCTTCAGCATAGCCGGTATTGTGGACGAAGGTGATATCGAGCCCTGCCAGCACGGCCCGCACATGGGCGTCCTGATGCCCCGTGACAACAATCACAGGTTGCGCCCGCGAAGCCATGGCCGCCTCGGTGACATGGCGCACCAGCGCCTTGCCGCGCAGCGTCTCCAGCAGCTTGTTGCTGCCCATCCGCGTCGAGCGACCGGCGGCCAGCACGATGGCCGCAACCGGCACTTCATGCGCAGAGGCCACCAAAGCGCGCGGCTGCGGACGCGAAACGATTTCCATCAGCAGACCGCCGGTGCCCATGGCCTGAATGTCGGCCTTGCGCACTGGCAGATCAGCCAGCAGCCGCTGCAGCACCCAGTCAAAGCCGTTCTCTTTCGCGCTGCGCGCGCAGCCCGGCGCGCCGATGACCGGCACACCACCCATCTCGCCGATCAGCAGCAGGTTGCCGGGATCGACCGGCATGCCGAGATGCTCGATCCGCCCATGGCTCGCCTCGATGGCGGCCGGGATGACATCGCGCCGGTCCGTGATCGCCGAAGCACCGAAAACGATGGCCAGCTCGCAGCCCTGCGCCACGAGTTGTGCCAGCGCAGCCGCAATCGGCGCCATCTCGTGCGGCACGCGAAGATCGATCGCGACAGGCGCGCACCCAAGCGCCGCGAGCCGTTCCGACATGACCTTCAGCGTCTTGTCGACAACGCTGGCCTTCAGGCCTGGCAGCAGCGTCGAGATGACGCCGACCTTGCGGGTGCGGAAAGGCAACACCCTGAGCCCCGTCTGCGCCTGCGCTGTGGCCTGCGCCATCAGGGCCGCTTCGACGGCAAAAGGAATGATCTTGACGGTCGCGATCATCTCGCCGGGAACGACGCGCTTCATCGGCTCCAGCGTCGCAACAGTGATCGCCTCATCAATCGCGTTGATCGCGTCAATGCGCTGGCGCTCGATGGCCAGCAACCCGTTGACCTGCGAAAACAGATTGGCCCTGCCGGTCGCAGGCGGCTCGACTGTGACGTTGGGGCCTGCCAGCGCATGCGCGAGACGTCCTGCTGCATCATTCTCGCAGAGATCGGACGGGTCCATCCGCGCCACGACGATCTCGGCAATGCCATGCGCGCCCAGCGCGGCAATATGATCTGCCGTCACCATTGTGCCCTTGCGCAACACGAAATCGCCTTGCCGGATGCTGTGCGCGACAATGCCGCCCAGCGCCGCTGCGACGGGAACGGCTCCGAATCTCATGAGGATTTGCGTCCAGGCTGGCGCAGGCTGGCGACGATCTCACCAAGGATGGCAAGCGCGATTTCGGCAGGAGAGACGGCGCCGATGTCGAGCCCGATGGGCGCATGGATGCGTGCCAGCGCCACCTCACCGAAGCCCGCATCCGCAAGACGTGCCAGCCGCACGGCATGCGTCTTCCGCGAGCCGAGCGCACCGATGTAGAAACACTCCGAACGCAAGGCAGCCTCCAGCCCCGGATCGTCGATCTTGGGGTCATGTGTCAGCGCGACAAAGGCCGTGTACCGATCCAGCCCGCCAAGTTTTGGCAGCACGGCATCCGGCCATTCCGCGTGCAGGGCGACATCGGGAAACCGCTCCGGCGTCGCGAAGGCGGTGCGCGGATCGATGATGGTGAGGTCAAGCCCGAGTGTCGCTGCCATCGGCACCATGGCCTGGCTGATATGGACAGCACCTGTCACCACAACACGCGGCGGCGGCACCTGCACGGTGAGGAAGAGCTTGCGGCCCTCGACCTCGACCAGCCCGCTCTTGCCCTGCCGCAGATGCGTGGTCAGCACA
>JAYWHQ010000594.1:0-2026 GCA_043777655.1 Allobosea sp.
CTCGTCCGGCCTGGGTGCGCATTTTGCGCTGTTGCTGGCCCGCCATGGCGCGCAGGTTGTTGCCGCAGCGCGACGGGTGGACCGGTTGCAGGCGCTGGCAGCTGAGGCGAAGGGGCTTGCCGGGGCCATTCACCCGGTCGCTATCGACATGGCGTCGGTTGCCTCGATCAACGCTGGGACAGAACGTGCAGCTGTGCTGCTGGGCGGGCTCGATGTGCTCGTCAACAACGCGGGAATTGCTGAAACGCAACGCGCGCTCGATGTCTCCGAGGCAGCCTGGGACAGCCAGCTCGATGTCAACCTGAAAGGCTGTTTCTTCGCCGCCCAAGCTGCGGCGCGGATCATGTCAGCACCGGGCGCTGCGGGCGGAGCGATCATCAACATCGCCTCCATCCTGGCCGAGCGCGTCGCGGTATCGGTCGCGCCCTATGCCGTCTCCAAGGCGGGTCTCGTGCAGATGACCAAGGCGCTGGCGCTGGAATGGGCGCGCTACAACATCCGCGTCAATGCGCTGGCGCCGGGCTATGTCATCACGCAGATCAACCGCGAGTTCTTCGCCACCGAGGCTGGCGCCGCGCTGACCAGGCGCATCCCGATGCGGCGGCCCGGCGACATGGCTGATCTGGACGGCCCGTTCCTGCTGCTGGCCTCGGAAGCCTCGCGCTACATGACGGGGGCGGTGATTGCTGTTGATGGTGGCCATCTCGTCAGCGGCTTGTAGGCCAATGGCGCGATTGCAGCGCCGGACCAGACTTCTATAACCGCTGCCTCTGCTTCATCGCAGCCAGCGTCAAATGACGGATCAAGCCAAATGGATTTCACGCTTCCCCCCGACATCGAATCCGTGCGGGCGCGCACGCGGGCATTTGTGGCGGAGCACATCCTGCCGGTCGAGGCAGACCGTGCCAATTGGGATGAGCACGAGAACATCGCGACAGGCCCGCTTGAGGCGTTGAAAGCGAAGGCTAAGCGCGCTGGACTGTTCTCGCCGCAATTGCCCGCAGCCATGGGTGGCATGGGTCTGCCGATGGTGGGGCAGGCGGCGATGTATGAAGAGGCAAACCGCTCGATCTTCGGCCCCGTGGTTTTTAACGCAGCTGCGCCCGATGATGGCAACATGCGGGTGCTCTCGCAGGTGGCCACGCCCGCCCAGCAGGCGCGCTGGCTAGCCCCGATTGCCGATGGCTCGGTGCGCTCGGCTTTTGCCATGACGGAGCCTGCGCCGGGCGGCGGATCGGACCCGACGATGATCCGCACCTCGGCGACACGAAAAGGCGACCGCTGGGTCATCAATGGCAGCAAATGGTTCATCACGGGCGCTGGCGTCGCGCAGCACTTCATCCTGATGGCGCGCACCTCGGATGATCCGCGCCGGGGCATCACCGCCTTTCTGTTCGACCGTGACCAGCCGGGCTGGCGCATCACCCGGCGCATCCCGATCATGGGGCCGGAAGAGCATGGCGGCCATTGCGAGCTGGCGTTCGAGGGGCTCGAAATCCCTGACGAGAATGTGCTGATGAAGGTTGGCGATGGCTTCAAACTGACGCAGATCAGGCTTGGGCCGGCGCGTCTGACCCATTGCATGCGCTGGCTGGGGCTGGCCAAGCGCAGCCTCGAAATCGCGCAGGACTATGCCGCGAACCGCCACGGTTTCGGCATCCGGCTGGCGGATCGCGAGAGCGTTCAGATGAAGCTGGGCGAGGCCGCCATGGCCATCGACATCGGGCGGCTGCTGGTGATGCGCGCTGCCTGGAAGCTCGACCGTGGCGAGCGGGCAGGGGCCGAGGTATCGATTGCCAAGAATCATGTCGCCGACACGCTGCACATGGCGGTCGATGCGGCGATCCAGATCAACGGTGCGCGCGGCTATTCGAAGGACACGGTGCTGGAATGGATCTATCGCTATGCGCGGCAGGCGCGGCTGGTGGATGGCGCTTCGGAAGTCCACAAGATGGTCGTGGCGCGCGAATTCTCCGGGCTGGGGCTCGATTTCTGGCGCTGGGACGTCTGACAGATGGAGCCGTCA
>JAYWHQ010000595.1:0-2024 GCA_043777655.1 Allobosea sp.
ACGCCAATCGGCGTGAAATCGGTCACCGGATTGTATTTCAGCTGCGGATAAAGCGCTGGCGCGGCAGCATGCGTGCCCATCTGGCCCATGATCAGGGTGTAGCCATCAGGTGCCGCAGCAGCCACGCGGGCCGTGGTGGTTGTGCCGCCAGCTCCGGCCACATTCTCGATCACGATCTGCTGCCCCAGCGTCTTGGACATGTGCTCGGAGACGATGCGCGCGATGATGTCGGTCGGTCCGCCAGCGGCGAAGGCCACCATCATGGTGATCGGCTTGTTGGGAAAAGTCTGTGCATGGGCAACATTGGCGATGCCAAGGCTTGTGCAGAGAGCGGCAGCGCCCAGCATGGCGCGGCGGGTAAGGGACATCATGAAGGCTCCTCCGGGAGATTGCGTTTGGCCGTTTGTGGCTGTGGTTGGACTGTCTGCTTCCGAGAAATTACATAGAGGCTTCGACGGAAGAATCGAGGCCCCGATCGATGACGATCAGGTGTCTGGCCGTAAGGCACAATCGCCTCAGCTGTTCTCCGTGAACACGACATCGCGCTTCTTCGAGATCGACGGCAGGAGCGCAACGACCAGGATGACCGCCGCGACAATGAGGAGGCCCGCCGAGATCGGGCGCTCCACGAAGGTCATGAACGAGCCTCTGGAGATGATCAGCGCCTGGCGCATCTTCTCTTCCAGGAGCTTGCCCAGCACATAGCCCAGCAACAGCGGCGCTGGCTCGAACCCGAACTTGATCAGCGCATAGCCGAACAGCCCGAAGAAGGCCGTCAAGGCCACATCGACCGGCTGGTTGTTGATCGAATAGATGCCGATGCAGCAGAACAGCAGGATCGCAGGGAACATCAGCCGGTACGGCACTTTCAGGAGCTTCACCCACAGCCCGATCAACGGCAGGTTGATGATCAGCAGCATCAGGTTGCCGATCCACATCGAGGCGATCATGCCCCAAAACAGTTGAGGGTTTTTGGTCATGACCTGCGGGCCGGGAATGACGCCGTGGATGGTCATGGCACCCACCATCAGCGCCATCACGGCGTTGGGCGGGATGCCGAGTGTCAGCAGCGGGATGAACGAGGTCTGCGCACCGGCATTGTTGGCGCTTTCCGGCCCCGCAACGCCTTCGATGGCACCCTTGCCGAAGCGGCTTGGATCCTTGGCGAGTTTCTTCTCCAGCGTGTAGCTGGCGAAAGGCCCAAGTACCGCCCCGTTGCCTGGCAGGATGCCAAGGATCGACCCCAGCGCCGTGCCGCGCGCGATCGGCATGGCCGATTGTTTCATCTCGTCCCAGTTGGGCAAGAGCCGCCCGACCTTCTGGCGAACAACGTCGCGCGTTTCGGGGTTTTCAAGGTTCTTGATGACTTCGGCAAAACCGAAGATACCCATGGCCAGCACCGCAAAATCGAGACCGTCGGACAAGGGCGCAAAGCCGAAGGTCATGCGCTCCTGCCCAGTCTCAAGATCAGTGCCGATGGTCGAGAACAAAAGGCCAAGCATGATCATGGCAATGGCCTTGAGGATCGAGCCGCGTGCCAGCACGACGGCGAAACACAGGCCCATGACCATCAGCGAGAAATACTCGGCTGGTCCAAACAGCAGAGCCAATCTGGTGAGTGGTGCGCCGAGCGCTGCAATCAGCACGGTGGCCACCGAGCCTGCGATGAACGAGCCGATGGCGGAAATGCCCAGCGCGACACCGGCGCGCCCCTGCCGCGCCATCTGGTGACCATCCAGCGTGGTCACGACCGATGTTGCCTCGCCGGGAATGTTGACCAGGATGGCTGTGGTCGAGCCACCATATTGCGCACCATAGTAGATGCCCGCGAGCATGATCAGCGCGCCGACCGGGTCGATGCCGAAGGTGATCGGCAGCAGCATGGCAATCGTGGCAATGGGGCCGACACCGGGCAGCACGCCGATTAGCGTGCCGATGAAACAGCCCGTGAAGCACAGGGCCAGGTTCTTGAGCGAGAGCGCGACACCAAAGCCGAGCGCAAGGTTTGAAAACAGGTCCATGCG
>JAYWHQ010000596.1:0-2020 GCA_043777655.1 Allobosea sp.
GCCATCGGCCACGCCGTCTGGCCGTGGGCCGCTGGCGATCATCTCTGCGGGTTGGAAGCTTCTGCGTGGTGTGCTGGCCTCGCGTGCGCTGATCCGCAAGCTGAAGCCTGCCGTTGTCGTTGGTTTTGGCGGCTATCCCACCGTGCCGCCGCTGATGGCCGCCACCATGCTGGGTGTGCCCTCGCTGATCCATGAGCAGAATGGCGTTCTGGGCCGCGCCAACCGTGCGCTCTCCACACGCGTCTCGGTGATCGCGACCGGCTTTGCCAAAGTGGCAGGCCTGAGCGAAGGCGCCAAGGCCAAGTGCCGCCATGTCGGCAACCCGGTGCGGCCTGCCGTGATCGCAGTGGCTGACCAGCCAATGCCGCCTTTGACATTGACCGACCCTGTCCATCTGCTTGTCTTCGGCGGCAGCCAGGGCGCGCGCGTGATGGCCGACATTGTGCCGCCTGCGCTGGCTTCGTTGCCGTCCGCTGCAAGGGCGCGTCTGCATGTCGTGCAGCAGGCGCGTGACGAGGATGGCGTGCGGGTTCGGGAAGCCTATGCGCAGCTTGGAATCGCTGCCGAGATCGCGCCCTTTTTCAAGGATCTGCCTGCGCGCATGGCGCAAGCCCATCTGGTCATCGGGCGCTCTGGCGCGTCCACGGTTGCCGAACTTGGCGTGATTGGCCGGGCCTCCCTGCTGGTGCCGCTGCCGGGCGCGCTCGATCAGGACCAGGCCGCCAATGCTCTGGTGCTGGCAGATGTCGGGGCGGCCATCATGATCGTGCAGGCTGATTTCACGCTTGAGCGACTGGCAGCCGAGCTTTCCGCGCTGCTGGCGGCGCCTGCGCGCTTGACCGCGATGGCGGCTGCCGCCAAGAGCGCGGGGATTCCTGATGCGGCGAACCGACTCGCCGCCGTCGTTTGCGAGATGGCTGGGTTGTTCCCGGCGGATGCCGAAATTGCCCGGCAGAAACAGAGTGAACCATGAAGCTGCCTTCCGAACTCGGCCCCATCCACTTTGTCGGCATTGGCGGCATTGGCATGTCCGGCATTGCCGAGGTGCTGCACAACCTTGGCTACAAGGTGCAGGGCTCGGACGCTGCCGACAATTACAACGTCAAGCGGCTGGCGGAAAAAGGCATCCGCACCTTCATCGGCCAGAAGGCCGAGAATGTGGCTGAGGCCGAGGTCATCGTGGTTTCCACCGCGATCAAGCGCGACAACCCTGAGCTGATGGCCGCGCGCGAGAAGCGCCTGCCCGTCGTGCACCGCGCCCAGATGCTGGCCGAGCTGATGCGCCTGAAATCCTGCGTCGCTGTCGCTGGCACCCATGGCAAGACCACGACGACCAGCCTTGTGGCCACCCTGCTCGACAAGGGCGGGCTCGATCCCACCGTCATCAATGGCGGCATCATCAATGCCTATGGCACCAATGCCCGCATGGGCGACGGCAAGTGGATGGTGGTGGAGGCAGACGAGAGCGACGGCACCTTCCTGAAACTGCCCGCCGATGTTGCCATCGTCACCAACATCGATCCCGAGCATCTCGACCACTTCAAGACCTTCGACGCGATCAAGGCGGCCTTCCGCTCCTTCGTCGAAAACCTGCCTTTCTATGGTTTCGCGGTGATGTGCATCGACCATCCCACCGTGCAGGACCTGATCGGCCAGATCGAGGATCGCCGCGTCATCACCTATGGCGAAAGCCCGCAAGCCGATGTGCGCATCACAAACATCGATTTGTCCGGCGGTCGCTCGCGCTTCTCGGTGCTGATCCGCGACCGCAAGCGCGGCACCACGGTGGAGATCGCCGATCTCGTCATGCCGATGCCCGGCCTGCACAATGCCATGAATGCCACGGCAGCCATCGCGGTCGCCTATGAACTCGGCATCACGCCGGACCGCATCCGCGAGGCGCTCGGTAGCTTTGGTGGCGTGAAGCGGCGCTTCACCTAGACAGGCGAGTGGAACGGCGCGCAGATTTTCGACGATTACGGCCACCACCCGGTCGAGATCGCCGCCGTGCTGAAGGCCG
>JAYWHQ010000597.1:0-2019 GCA_043777655.1 Allobosea sp.
ACCTTCTCCCGCAAGGGGAGAAGGGAAGGACGGTGCTGCCCTGTGTGAGTGCGGCTCTGCAGTCAAAGCGCCTACCGGCATCTCTGCAGCAATGCTGCATGTCTCCGATGTTTCGCTTGTCTCTGACCATAAAGCGCACGCTTTCCCTTCTCCCCTTGCGGGAGAAGGTGGCAGCGCGCCAGCGCTGACGGATGAGGGGTCGGGCGCAGGTGTTCAGCAGCCCGTGACCGCCAAGGGCCGTGCCCGTGCCATGCGGCGCAACATGACGGAGGCCGAGCGCAAGTTGTGGTATCTGCTGCGGGGCCGCCGCTTCAGCGGGTACAAGTTCCGCAGGCAGGTTCCCATCGGACGCTATATCGTCGATTTCATGTGTTTCGAGGCGAAGCTCGTGGTCGAGGCCGATGGCTCGCAGCATGCCGAAAGCCAGCATGATGTTGTGCGCGACACGTGGCTTGCAGCTGCCGGGTTCAAGGTGCGGCGCTTCTGGAACGCCGACATTTTTCTGCGCCCGGCTGAGGTCGTTGACACGATCTGGCATGACCTCAACTCAATGCCACTCACATCAGGTCAAACCTCATGACCCCCGCCCGCATCCATCTCTTCGACACCACGCTGCGCGATGGCGCGCAGACGACCGGCGTCGATTTCTCGCTTCAGGACAAGCGCAAGGTCTCCACCCTGCTTGATGGGCTGGGCATCGACTATGTCGAGGGCGGCTATCCCGGCGCCAACCCGCTGGACACGGCCTTCTTTGCCGAAAAGCCGACACAGAATGCAAAGTTCGCGGCCTTCGGCATGACGAAGCGGCCGGGGCGGTCGGCCGAGAACGATCCGGGTGTGGCGGCGCTGCTGAACTCGGCCGCCGACACCATCGTCTTTGTCGCCAAGACCTCGGACTATCAGGTGCGCGTTGCGCTCGAGATCAGCCTTGAGGACAATCTCGAAGGCATCGCCGACAGCGTGAGGGCCGCCGTCGCCTCAGGCCGCGAGGCCATGGTCGATTGCGAGCATTTCTTCGATGGCTACAAGGCCAATCGCGATTACGCGCTGGCCTGCGCCCGCACGGCGTTCGAGGCTGGCGCGCGCTGGGTCGTGCTCTGCGACACCAATGGCGGCACCTTGCCGGACGAGATCACGCGGATTGTGCAGGCAGCGGCGAAGATCGTGCCGGGCGATCACCTCGGCATCCATGCCCATGATGATTGCGGCTGCGCGGTTGCCAATTCGCTGGCCGCCATTGAAGCCGGCGCGCGCCAGATTCAGGGCACGCTGAACGGGCTGGGCGAGCGTTGCGGCAATGCCAATCTGGTGACGCTCATCGGCACGCTGAAGCTGAAGGAGAGCTTCAGCCAGCGCTTTGTCACTGGGGTCAGCGACGCGCAGTTGGCTGAACTGACGCATGTTTCGCGCGCACTCGACGAGATGCTGAACCGCGCGCCCAACCGGCATGCGCCCTTTGTCGGCGCGTCAGCCTTCGCCACCAAGGCCGGCATTCATGCCTCGGCGCTGGTGAAGGACCCGCAAACCTATGAGCATGTCGTTCCGGAAAGCGTGGGCAACCTGCGCAAGCTGCTGGTCTCGGATCAGGCCGGCAAATCCAACATCCTGTCGGAGCTGAAGCGCGTCGGCATTGCGATGGACAAGGACGATCCGCGCCTTGGCCGGGTGCTGGAAGAGGTGAAGCAGAAGGAAGCCGAGGGCTATGCCTTCGAGGGGGCAGATGCCTCGTTCTTCCTGCTGGCGCGCCGCGTCATGGGCGAGGTGCCGGTCTATTTCACGGTCGAGCGCTTCAAGGTGAATGTCGAGCGGCGCTACAATGCCAATGGCGAGCTGGTCAGCTTTTCAGAGGCCATCGTGAAGGTGAAGGTGGGCTCGCGCACGCACATGTCGGTCGCGGAAGGCAATGGCCCGGTCAACGCGCTCGACAAGGCGCTGCGCAAGGACCTTGGCCGCTACCAGAGCCACATTGGCGGGCTGAAGCTGGTGGACTACAAGGTGCGCATCTTCCAGGGCGGCACC
>JAYWHQ010000598.1:0-6735 GCA_043777655.1 Allobosea sp.
GGCGCCAATGTCCGCCTGATCCGCGACAATGTCGTGGTTCACGAGGGCAAGCTGGGCACGCTCAAGCGCTTCAAGGACGAGGTCAAGGAAGCTCAGGCCGGCCAGGAGTGCGGCATGAACTTCGAGACCTACCAGGACATGCGCGCGGGCGACGTGATCGAGTGCTACCGCGTCGAGGAAATCAAGCGCAGCCTCTGAGGCTTGTTTCTCCCTCTCCCTGCAAGGGGGAGGGTCGGGGTGGGGGTTGCTGGCGAGATTTCGCCTGTTGGCCCTTACCCCTCCCCAGCCCTCCCCTTGCAGGGGAGGGGGCCAAGCACTGATGCTGTCCGAGCTTTGCTGCGCAGCCCCGGAATGACAAGAGAAATGAACGTTCATCCGGTCCAACCCCGGAGCACGGTGACATATGGCGAAACGTTTCGACCCCCAGGGCCCTACACAGCGGCAATTGCGCGTTGGCGAATTGATCCGCCATGCCATTGCCGACATTCTGTCGCGTGGCGAAATCCATGACGATGTCTTGTCACGCTATGTCATCACCGTCCCGGAAGTTCGGCTGACACCCGACCTGAAACTGGCGACAGCCTACATCATGCCGCTTGGCGGGCTGGATGTGGACATCGTGCTGAAGGCGCTGGAAACGCACCGCAAAAGCATCCGGACGGAGATCGCGCATCGCGTGAACCTGAAATATGCGCCCGATGTGCGCTTCCGCCGCGACGAGAGCTTCGAGAAATCAGCCTATATCGACAAGATCCTGGCGACCGAAAAAGTCCAGCGCGACGTCACCAAGCCAGCGGATGAGCAGGATGACTGAGACAGCGCTGGAAACTCAGCCTGACCCGGCTTCGACGGAACGCCCGCGAGAGGCCCGGCCCAAGAAGCGCGACGTGCATGGCTGGGTCATTCTCGACAAGCCAGTGGGGATGACCTCGACTTTTGCCGTGGCCGTGGTGAAACGCGCCTTTGCTGCCCGCAAGGCCGGACATGCCGGAACGTTGGACCCGCTTGCCTCGGGCCTGCTGCCGATTGCGCTGGGAGAAGCCACCAAAACGGTGCCCTTCGTCATGGATGGGCGCAAATCCTATGAGTTTCGCGTGATATGGGGTGTCGAGACGACAACTGACGATGCCGAGGGCAGCGCCAGCGCCATCTCTGAGCTGCGCCCGCAGATTGGCGCCATCGAGGCGCTCTTGCCAGAATTTACCGGTACAATCTGGCAGGTGCCGCCAAAATTCTCGGCCATCAAGATCGCCGGCGAACGCGCCTATGATCTGGCGCGCGACGGCGAGGAGGTGACGCTGGAGGCGCGCACCGTGGAGATTGATGCCCTGCGCATCGTCGGCCATGACGGCGCCACCACGACCTTTGAGGCTGAATGCGGCAAGGGCACCTATGTGCGCGCCATCGCGCGCGACCTTGGCCGCAGGCTCGGCTGCTATGGCCATGTCGGCCATTTGCGCCGCACGCGGGTGGGGCCATTTTCGCTGAATGATTCGGTGCTGGTCGAGACGCTGCGCGAGAGCCTGGCTTCAGCCGAGACGGCCCTCAGGCCTGTGGCCAGCGCCCTGGCTCACCTGCCCGAAATTGCCGTTCACCGCGATGCAGCGCTGCGCCTCAGGCGCGGCCAGAGCGTGCTGGTGCGCGGGCGCGAGCCCATCGATGAGGGCGCCAGCGCCTATGCCACCTGCGCCGGCCTGCTGATTGCCACGGGTACCATGGTGCAGGGCGAACTGGTGCCACACCGGGTGTTCAACCTGTGATGCGCAACTGACCTGCACGGGGTCTTAAAGACGCGACTTGTGCGTCGAAAAAGTCTAGATTTGCCAATCGAATCAAAATGATCGCAGGCCTTTCGGTCTGCTGCGGAGAGCCAGCCATGTCCGATGCCGAACGCGACCTGCAGGAAGAGGCCTATGGCGCCGATTCCATCAAGGTTCTCAAAGGCCTGGATGCCGTGCGCAAGCGCCCCGGCATGTATATCGGTGACACGGATGACGGCTCGGGCCTGCACCACATGGTCTATGAGGTGGTCGACAATGCGATCGACGAGGCGCTTGCTGGCCATGCCGATCTTGTCACCGTCACGCTGAATGCCGAAGGCTCGGTCACGGTCACCGACAATGGCCGCGGCATTCCGGTGGATATCCACTCTGAAGAAGGCATTTCAGCCGCCGAAGTCATCATGACCCAGCTGCATGCGGGCGGAAAGTTCGACCAGAATTCCTACAAGGTCTCCGGCGGTCTCCATGGCGTCGGCGTCTCGGTGGTGAATGCGTTGTCGGTCTCGTTGAAGTTGCGCATCTGGCGCGGCGGCAACGAGCATTTCATGGAGTTCCGCCATGGCGACGCGTTGGCGCCACTTGCGGTTGTCGGCCCCGGCGGGGACAGGCGTGGCACGGAGGTGACTTTCACGCCAAGCCAAGAAACCTTCACGATGATCGAGTTCGACTACAAGACGCTCGAACATCGGCTGCGCGAGCTGGCCTTCCTCAATTCCGGCGTGCGCATTGTCCTGACCGATGCCCGCCATGCCGAGGTGGTGCGCGAGGAACTGATGTATGTCGGCGGCGTCGAGGCTTTCGTGCGCTATCTCGACCGGGCCAAGACGGCCCTGATCGGCGCGCCGCTGATGCTGAGCGCCGAGAAGGACGGCATGACCGTCGATTGCGCCCTGTGGTGGAATGACAGCTACCACGAGAATGTCCTGTGCTTCACCAACAACATCCCGCAGCGCGATGGCGGCACCCATCTGGCCGGTTTCCGCGCGGCGCTGACGCGCCAGATCACCGGTTATGCCGAAAGCTCCGGCATCCTGAAGAAGGAGAAGGTCTCACCCACCGGCGATGATTGCCGCGAGGGGCTGACGGCGATTGTCTCGGTGAAGGTGCCGGACCCGAAATTCTCTTCGCAGACCAAGGACAAACTCGTTTCGTCCGAAGTGCGGCCCGTGGTCGAGAACATCGTCAATCAGGCGCTCTCCGCATGGCTGGAAGAGCACCCGGCAGAGGCCAAGATCATCGTTGGCAAGGTGGCGGAAGCAGCTGCCGCACGCGAAGCCGCCCGCAAGGCGCGCGACCTGACGCGGCGCAAGGGCGCGCTCGACATCGCCTCCCTGCCCGGCAAGCTGGCCGACTGCCAGGAGCGGGACCCGGCGAAATCCGAACTGTTTCTGGTCGAGGGCGATTCCGCCGGTGGCTCGGCCAAGCAGGGCCGGGCGCGCGAATATCAGGCCGTGCTCCCCTTGCGCGGCAAGATCCTCAATGTCGAGCGGGCACGCTTCGACAAGATGCTCTCCTCAGAGCAGGTCGGCACGCTGATTACGGCGCTGGGTGCTGGCATTGGCCGTGAAGAGTTCAACATCGAGAAGCTGCGCTACCACAAGATCATCATCATGACCGATGCCGACGTGGACGGTTCGCATATTCGCACGCTTCTCTTGACCTTCTTCTTCCGGCAGATGCCGGAGGTGATCGAGCGCGGGCACCTCTTCATCGCGCAGCCACCGCTTTACCGCGTCTCACGCGGCAAATCGCAGACCTATCTGAAGGACGAGCGCGCGCTGGAAGACTACCTGATCGATACAGCCCTTGATGGTGCCGTGTTCCGGATGGGCAATGGCAGCGAGCGGGCGGGCGCCGATCTGCGTGGGCTGATCGAGGAAGCGCGCAACATCCGCCATACGCTGTCGCTGCTGCATTCGCGCTATGACCGGCGCGTGGTGGAGCAAGCGGCCATTGCCGGTGCGCTGCACCCGATGGTGTCCGAGACGGACGAACAGGCCAATGCAGCGGCGCTCTATGTCGCCAAGCGGCTGGATGCCGTGTCCGACGAGATCGAGCGCGGCTGGGAAGGTTCATCGAGCGAGGGCGCCTTCCTCTTTGCCCGCATGGTGCGCGGCGTGAAGCAGGTGGCCGCACTGGATGCAGGCCTGTTGGCTTCAGCCGAGGCCCGCAAGCTGGATCTGGCCGCGCCCTCGCTGCAGGAGGCCTATGCCAAGCCGGGCATTCTGATGCGCAAGGGCGAGGAACAGCCCGTCAATGGCCCGAGCGATCTGTTCGATGCCGTGATGGCCATCGGCCGCAAGGGCGTGACGTTGCAACGCTACAAGGGCCTGGGCGAGATGAATGCCGACCAGCTCTGGGAAACCACGCTGGATCGCGACGTGCGCTCGCTGCTGCGCGTCAAGGTCGACCAGACCGACGAGGCCGATGACATGTTCGTCAAGCTGATGGGCGATGTGGTCGAGCCACGGCGCGAGTTCATTCAGGCCAATGCGCTGAATGCGACGGTGGACACCTGAGGGCGCACCAAACATTTTCCGGCAATGTCCATTGCGCCATATCCGTGCAACAATGGGCTGATCAAAGGCTTTAACGCGCAAAATCGCGCATTGGACAGGAGCTTGCCATGGGTTGGGTTTTCTTCGGGCTGATTGCCGCAGCCATCCTCTACGCCATCATAGTCTACAATGGCCTTGTCTCGATGCGGCAGCGCACGAACCAGGCCTTTGCCGACATCGATGTGCAGCTCAAGCAGCGCCATGACCTGATCCCCAATCTGGTGGAGACGGTGAAGGGCTATGCTGCCCATGAGCGCGAGACGCTCGATGCCGTGGTGAAGGCCCGAAACTCCGCCATGTCGGCGAGCGGGCCGGGCGCGCAGGCTGCTGCCGAGCAGCAACTGTCCGGCGCACTTGGACGCCTGATTGCCTTGTCCGAGGCCTATCCCGACCTGAAAGCCAGCGCCAATTTCCAGCAGCTGCAGACGGATCTGACCGATGTCGAGAACAAGCTCTCGGCAGCGCGGCGTTTCTTCAACAATGCGGTGGGCGAATACAATGGCGCGGTGCAGGCCTTCCCGGCGATGCTCTTCGCGCAGAATTTTGGCTTCGCAACACGCGAATTCTTCGATGTGGGCGAGGAGAAACGCGCCCAGCTCGATGTCGCGCCGAATGTGAAGTTCTGATCGGCCAGGCCTGAAGCGGCAACCATCGGGGCGGACCATGATCGGTCAGGCATTCGGTCTCTACGGCCATATCCGCAACAACCGGATCCGCTCGTGGTTCCTGCTGGCGGGACTGTTTGCCCTGACCTTTTTTGCCAGCTTCGGCGTGATGCTGGTGGGATACGGCTTCAGCGGCGGGGGTCGTGTCACGATTGGCGATGTGGCTGCCCAGTTTCTGCTCATCTCGCCGTTTGTCGCACTGGCGACAGCGGCCTGGATCGGCATTGGATACCAGTTCAATGTCGGCATCATCAATGCGGCAACCGGCGCATCCGGCATCACGCGCGAGACCAATCAACGCATTTACCGCCTGCTGGAGAACCTCTGCATCTCACGCGGCTTGACCATGCCCAAGCTGGCGATTGTCGAAAGCGATGCGCTCAATGCCTTCGCCAGCGGCGTGAACGAGAAGCAGTATACCGTCACCGTCACCACCGGGCTGCTCGCCCAGCTGAGCGATGCCGAAATCGAGGCGGTGCTGGCGCATGAGCTCACCCATATCCGCAATGGCGACGTGAAACTGATGGTCATCGCCATCGTGATCGCCGGCGTGATTTCGTTCGTGGGTGAAATGATCTTCCGCGTCTTTGGCCGTTTTCGCGGTGGTTCATCTTCATCGCGCGACAACAAGGGCGCTGGCGCGATGATCCTGATCGGCTTTGCGATCATTGCCGTCTCCTGGCTGCTGGCGGTGCTGGTCAGGTTGTCGCTGTCGCGCTCGCGGGAGTATCTGGCCGATGCAGGTGCGGTCGAGCTGACCAAGAACCCGGATGCGATGATTTCGGCTCTGCTCAAGATTTCCGGGCGGGCCGATATCGAGGGTGTGCCATCAGGAGTCATGGACATGTGCTTCGAGAATGACCCGGACGACATGGCCGACCTGTTCTCGACCCACCCTTCCATCATCAAGCGCGTGCAGGCGCTGGTCGATACGGCTGGAGGCAAGATGCCCCCCGGCCCGCCAAAGGTGGGCCTGCGCAACGACCTGCCGACGATTGTGGAGGCGCGCGGCCCCTGGGGTGCCAGCGTTCAGGAGCTGCGCTGAGGCCTCACTCAGGGCTGCCCAATGGCAGGCTTGCGGCACGCAAAAGGCAGGAACGTGCTCGCCATGCGCTGGTTCATGGCCAGGATCACCAGTGTGTTGGCAAGGTTGAGTTCCTGTGTGCTGCGCGGGCAGACATCACGGCCTTCCAGACAGCCTGACGCCAGAAAGGCATCATGACTTTCGATGAAGGCCACGCCGATGCCATTCATGCCCTGGCGGGAGATGGCTTGCGCATAGGCGGCCTTGTAGCGGGCGCATTTTGCTTCCGGCCAGCTGTCAGGGCCGCCATACTGCGCCTTTGCGGTCGGCATCAGGCAGACGAGCGAAAAGCCACCCAGCACAAGGCGCAACAAGCCGCCCGCTCTACTGCCCATCATTGGCCCAGGCGAGTGCTTCTTCCAGCCGGTCATCGCCCCAGAACAGCTCGCCATCGGCCGTGACAAAGGTGGGCGCGCCGAAAATGCCGAGCGATTTGGCCAGCTCCGTCTCGGCCTTCAGCCGGCCCTTGATCTCCTCGCTGCGCGCTTGCGCCAAGGCGGCACCTGCATCGGCCCCGACAGACTTCAACGTCGCGACCAGCACGGCTTCATCGGCAATGTTGGCGCCTTGCGTGAACTGGGCCTGCAGCAGGGCGACCGAGAAGGCTGCCATCCAGCCGGCTTCCCGCCCGACCAACGCGACACGCG
>JAYWHQ010000599.1:0-2014 GCA_043777655.1 Allobosea sp.
AAATTCTCGAATGATCCATTTCGGATCAGGTTTGCGCCTGACAATGGCGCGACGGTCGCAGCTTCTTTGGACATCATCTTTTCCCAGCTTCCACAGGCCAGTCTGACCTACTCTTCGTTGCGGAACATGGCTGGAGTGTCTGAGAGGCTCCTTATCCGGAATGATCGCATTTTATCGATATGTCGGTTTGCCGAGCCCACATCTGGGGACGGTTAAGCAGGCGTTAACGCGTAAAATGTATCGTTTCCGGATGAGAGCGCGCCTGTCTCGCCATGTTTTGTCCATTTTCATGATGCCAAGGAGACGGACGAACAGGGGCAGATTGAGCGACGCTCCTGCCGCACCGTGACATTCTTTCCGTGGGCCTTCGCCCCGGAGCAAACCGAGAGATACAATGCCTCCTGTCCAGACCCGCCGCGAAAACCCCTGCAGTGCCAATTTCCACGATGACGCCGCCCGGCAGGTCTATGCGCCGCGCTTCCGCGCCATCGGCATTGCTGCCGTGGCTGCCGGCACACGACGCAGCGCTGTGCCCAAGGCGCTCTCGCCGCGAGACATTCCGGCCATCCTGCGCAACGGCTACGACGACTGAGAGCGCAAGCCCGGGCCTCAGCCCCTTGCACGGACAAGGCCTGCAACGATGTTTGACCGCCGCACTTTCCTGAAGCTGCTCGCCGGTCTTGGCTTCGCAGGCATCGGCACCAGTGCCTACGGGGCCTACCAGCTGCCCTCCAGCGCGCCGCGCATCACACCCTACCGGCTGACGCCGCGTGGCTGGACGCCTGGTCTCAAGCTGAAAATAGCCGCCCTCAGTGACCTGCATTGCGGTGGCGTGCACATGCCGCTGTCTCGTGTGGCCACCATCGTCGAGACAACCAATGCGCTGAAGCCGGACCTGATCCTGCTGTTGGGCGACTACGTCACGCGTATTGATCGCAACGTGCACGATCTGACGCCCGCAAATTGGGCGCCCGAACTGGCAAGGCTGTCAGCGCCGCTTGGCGTCTTTTCCATCCCCGGCAATCATGAATACTGGGACGATCCGGAATTCCAGCGGCCACGCACAGGCATCCCTGCAGCCAGCCGCGCCCTGATCGCGCATGGCATCCCCATGCTGCTCAACAAGGCGCTTTCCCTGTCTAAGGATGGGCAGCGCTTCTGGCTGGCTGGCGTGGATGACCAGATCGCCTTCCGGCTCGGGCGCAACTGGCAACAGGGGCTCGACGATCTCGAAGGCACACTGGCGCAGGTGACGGATGATGCGCCGGTTGTCCTGATGGCGCATGAGCCCGATCTGTTCGTCAGGGTGCCGGAGCGGGTGTCGCTGACCCTGTCAGGTCATACCCATGGCGGGCAAATCCGGCTTTTTGGCTGGTCGCCCTATGTGCCATCGCAATTCGGCAACCGCTTTGCCTATGGCCATGTGCAGGAAAACGGGCGCGACCTGATCGTGTCCTGCGGGCTTGGCACGAGCGGCCCACCCTTCCGGCTGGGCGCACCGCCCGAGATTGTCTGGATCGAGCTGGGCTAGCGCGCCTGGTCTGCTGCCCTCACTGCACGATCACCTTCGCACCTTCTGTCACGCGGTTGTGCAGATCGACCACATCAATGTTGCGCATGCGGATGCAGCCGGATGAGGCCGCACGGCCAATCGTCTCGGGCTCATTGGTGCCGTGGATGCGATAGAGCGTGTCGCGGTTGCCCTGATACAGGTAGAGCGCGCGAGCTCCCAGCGGGTTCTCCGGGCCACCCTCCATGCCACCGGCGCGCGGGGCCAGGTGCGGCCAGCGGCGCAGCATTTCCGGCGGCGGGGTCCAGCGTGGCCATTCCGCCTTGCGCTGCACAGTCGATGTGCCGGTCCAGCCAAAGGCCTCATCGCCGACAGCCACTGCATAGCGGATGGCGCGATTCTCGCCCTTGATGAAATAGAGGAAGCGCTCCGTCGTATCGACCACGATGGTGCCAGGCTGCTCGCTGCTCTCATAGGGCATGTCATAAGGTAGCTGCGTGATGT
>JAYWHQ010000600.1:0-6717 GCA_043777655.1 Allobosea sp.
CTCGGCCAAGGCCAGCTTTTCGAGATCACGCTGGAGCCAGCGACAGGTTCACCCACGGGACGCCCGACCGGGCCGATCCTGGCGAAGGGGCTGACGACGCAGGCTCTGTAGACGGGAGTAGGCAGTCGGCAGTAGGCAGTAGGCAGTAGGGATTCTTCCCGATTGCCTACTGCCGACTGCCGATTGCCCTACATAACGACCGTCACCCGCTCCGCCGCCCGTGTCAGCCCGGTATAGAGCCAGCGGTCGCGGTGCTCGCGGAAGGCGAAGGCCTCGTCGAACAGCACGATGTCGTTCCATTGCGAGCCCTGCGCCTTGTGGACTGTCAGCGCATAGCCGTAGGTGAACTCATCGGTATGTTTGCGGATGTCCCACGGCGTCTCTTCCTCGCGGCCATCGAAGAATTCCGGCAGGACGGAGACCTTCACCGCCTTGCCGTTGGCGTCGTCTTCCGGTGTGACGCGCATCGTGATGAGGCCTTTCTTGGAAGCCTTCAGCTCCTGCACGATCCAGGCCCCGCCATTCAGCAGGCCCTTCGACTTGTCATTGCGTAGGCAGACGAGCTTTTCGCCAGCCACGGGCATCAGCGAGGTGCGGCCCATCAGGTCGCGGATGCGGGCATTGTAGAGCCGCCGCGTCTTGTTCATGCCCACCAGCACCTGATCGGACCCGAGCACGATCTCGGGCGTGATCGCATCGCGCCGGATGACGCGGCTTTCGCCGTAGTCGCCAACGCTCAGCCGCCCGCCCTCGCGAATGGTCATTGACATGCGGATGATCGGGTTATCGGCCGCCTGCCGGTGCACCTCGGTCAACATGATGTCGGGCATGTGTTCGGTGAAATAGCCACCACCCTTCACAGGCGGCAGCTGTGCAGGGTCGCCCAAAACCAGCACACGCGTGCCGAAGGAGAGCAGATCGCGGCCCAGATCCTCATCCACCATCGAACATTCGTCGATGATGATGAGATCGGCCTTCGCAGCATTGCTCTCGCGGTTGAGCGTGAAGGTCGGGCTTTCCTCATCCACCCCGCGCGAGCGATAGATCAGCGAATGGATCGTCTGCGCACCCACGCAACCCTTGGAGCGCAGGACAAGTGCCGCCTTGCCGGTGAAGGCCGCGAAGCAGACTTCGCCATCGACATTCTCGGCAATGTGGCGCGCGAGAGTGGTCTTGCCGGTGCCGGCATAGCCGAACAGCCGGAAGACTTGCGGCTGGCTGGAATTCAGCCAGCTCTTCACCGCGCCAAGCGCAGCATCCTGTTGAGGCGACCAGATCGGCATGGGGTGGAGATAGCGTGATTCGGTGCCAATCCGATGCACTCCCCGCCTTCAATGTCGGGTTGTTTTGCAATCCGGCGCAAAACAGTGCTTCGCACCCCATTAAGCCCAACTGGCAAAAATGGTCGAAATTGGCGGGCAGCACTGCTAGAGACACCTCAACAGAGGGATTTGGCGTGTCAGGACAGCAAGAGGCAGTGGCGGTGGCTTTGGCGCATTTTGCCCGCGCAGGATATCTGCGCGCCGAGACGTCCATCTTGCAGCCAGCCGATCTGTTCATCGACCTGTCCGGCGAGGACATGCGCGGACGCATGTTCGTGACCCAGGATGGCGAGGGGCGCGACTGGTGCCTGCGGCCTGAATTCACGATTCCTTTGGCGCGCGATTGCCTGGGAGCCGGCCTGCCTTTGCCTGCGGCCTTTTCCTATGGCGGACCAGTGTTCCGGCTGCGCGCGGGCGAAAGCGGGGAGTTTGACCAGACGGGGCTGGAATCCTTCGGCCGAACGGATTTCGCAGCCGCTGATGCCGAGGTGTTTGCGCTGACACTTGAGGTGCTTGCTGCCCTTGGTGTGGCAGCTCCGGCACTGCGCATGGGCGATGTCGGTTTGCTGTCGCGGCTTCTCGATGCGCTTTGTGTGCCTGCCGCCTCGCGTCGTCGGCTGATGCGGGCCGTTGCACAGGGCAAGGGTGCTGATGCCGTGCTGGCCATGGCACCGCCTGAATCCGCAGGTGCGAACGATCATGCGGGCCTGCTGGCAGCCCTCGAGGGGCAGGATCCCAAGGCCGCCAAGGCTTTTGTCGAGGATGTGCTTTCGATTGCCGGCATCAGCAGCGTCGGCGGACGCTCGGCGCGTGACATTGCCGAGCGTTTTCTGGCGCGTGCGGCCGAGCGTGAGAATGTTCCGGGCGACGAGGTAGCGCAGGTGCTGCGGCGCGTGCTGGCCATCAGTGGCGATCCGGATACAGCAGCAGCCGAGTTGCGCGATGTCTGTCTGGCTGCCGGACTGGACCTTTCAGAGGAACTGGACGCTTTCGAGCAGCGCACGGGCTTTCTGGCGGCGCGCGGCGTGGATGTGACCGCGATCCGTTTTGCCACCGCCTTTGCCCGCAATCTCGACTATTACACCGGGTTCATTTTCGAAATGCATGATCCCGACAGCAAGGCGGTCAAGCCGCTGGCGGGCGGCGGGCGCTATGATGGCCTGCTGCAGCGGTTGGGCGCAAAAGCGCCGGTTCCGGCAGTTGGCGCCTCGATCTGGCTTGATCGGGTCACAACGGCAGGAGCACGCCCATGAGCCCCACACCGCTGGTTCTGGCCGTGCCTTCAAAGGGGCGACTGCAGGAAAATGCGATGGCGTTCTTCCGTCGCGCCGGGCTCAACGTCGTGCAGTCGCGCGGGTCGCGCGAGTATCGCGGCGCGATCGCCGGGCTGGATGGTGTCGAGGTTGCCTTCCTGTCGGCCTCCGAGATTGTTGCGTGTCTGGCGCAAGGCACCGTGCATCTGGGCGTGACGGGCGAAGATCTGGTCCGCGAGCAGATCAGCGATGCCGACAGTGCCATTGAGATGCTGACGCCGCTGGGTTTTGGTCAGGCAAACGTCGTTGTTGCCGTGCCTGAGGCCTGGATCGACGTGCGCAACATGGCCGATCTTGACGATGTCGCGGCTCAGATCAGGAGCCGTCAGGGCCGCAAGCTGCGCGTGGCGACCAAGTACATTCATCTGACGCGCCGCTATTTTGCCGCGCACGGGCTGGCGGATTACCGGATTGTCGAAAGCCTTGGCGCGACAGAGGGCGCGCCAGCGGCTGGCACGGCTGACATTGTGGTCGATATCACCACCACCGGGGCGACGCTTCAGGCAAATGCACTGAAGGTGCTGGACGATGGCGTGATGCTCGCATCCGAGGCCAATCTGGTCGCCTCGCTGCGCGCGCGCTGGGATGAGCCACAGCGCGCTTCAGCCCGTGCGATTCTCAGCAGAATTGCAGCCGAGGAAGAGGCGCGCAATCTCAGCGAAGTGCGCGTCCGGCTCGCAGAGTTGCCCGAAGGCTTTGCCGCTCATGTGGAAGCCAGCCATGATGCCCGCTTTCCTTTTGGAGCCTCGCCGCAAGCGGGCGGCCTCATCACGCTGCATGTGCCGCGAAAGGCCGTCTTCGCACTTGCAGACGAGTTGGTTCGTCTTGGCGCAAGCGATGTGACTGTGACAGCGCTCGACTATGTGTTCAGGCCCGAAAATCCGCTGATGGCGCGTCTTTTCCAGCGCCTCTGACCGCCGAAGCGCAGACCCAGGCAAAAAAAGAGACCGCTCCGGGGGGGAAGCGGCCTCTTGAAATCCGATGACAGCAGGGGGAGTGCGGTCACCGGGAGATCGCTGCGCGCGACCTATGTATGTCCTTACGTCGGATGTTCACATCCGGATCACTGGATCAGAACCACAATTGAGCCATTCTTTTCAGCATTGAGCCATATCGGGCCGGCGCGATGTTGCAGCATGGCGGCAGTGTCGTTAGTTTCCCGGCTGCATGACATACGGAATTTCAAACATGACCAGTCTTCGAATCGCGGCGCTCGCCGTTCTGGCAACATTCGCCTGCGCCTCGTTCGAGGCGCAGGCTCAGTCGCGCAAGCAGCAGCGAGAGGCTGCGGCCGCGCAGCAGAATGCGCCGCCGCCAAAGCAGGAAAAGCAGTTTCCGCTTGGCGGTTCATGGACGGCTGTGTCGATTTCGGGCAAGCCGCCCGGCTCAAACCGCCCGACACTTCAGGTCGATGAAAATCTGCGCGGTACGGGCTTCGCCGGTTGCAACATTTTCTCGGCAACTGCCTATCCGCTGCGTGAGCAGGCTTTCGCAGTTGGGCCCATTGCACTGACCAAGAAGGCCTGCGATGCGGGCCAGATGGCATCCGAGCGCGCTTTTCTGGTCGCCTTGAGAGCGGCGCAGAAATGGGACCTCGTCGATGGCCGCCTCGTCATCAACGGCGGCGCTGGCGAACTGAGGTTCGAGCGCGGCCTCTGAGTGGAGCGTGCTGGCTCAGGCCGGTTTGGGCTTGAGCGCGGCCACCGCTTTGGCTGTCGGCTTCGTTGATGCTTTTGACGGTGCTTTTGCGGGAGCGGCGGCAATCTTCACATCGCCCGGCTGGAACATCCCGTTTGGCTGTGGTGCCATGTCGACAATGCGCTCATGCAGGTCACGAAGCGTCGAGCGATGACCAATCGAGATCATCGTCGTGCCGGGCAGTTCGCGCTTGATGGCGGCGTAGATGTTTGCCTCCAGCTTTTCGTCCAGCGAGGCCGTTGCTTCATCGAGAAAGAGCCAGTCGGGCTTGGCCAGCAGCGCGCGCGCCACCGCCAGCCGCTGCTGTTCGCCCAGCGAGAGCACCTGCCCCCACGGCTCTTCGTCGTCGAGCCGACCGACAAGCTTCGGCAATGAGGCTGCTGCGAGTGCGGCGTTCAGCGCCGCGTCACCATAGGCCCCGTCGAGTTCCGGATAGGTCAGCGCCTTGCGCAACGAACCGAGCGGAAGATAGGCGCGCTGGGGCAGCAGCATGACCTTGGCCTGCTCCGGCACGGAGATCGTGCCGTCACCATAGGGCCAGATGCCTGACAGCGCGCGGAACAGCGTGGATTTGCCCGAGCCCGATGGGCCCGTCAGCAACACGCTCTCGCCTGCCTCGAATGTGAGGTCGGACACCTGAACAATCCGGCGCCCATCGGGGAGACCGAGCTGCAATTCGGGGATCGCAACATGCGGCGACTTGGCCTGTTTCACATTGATCTGCCCCTCGCCGCCGGTCTCGCTCGCGCGTGCAATGGCGCTCTCGAAGGTGGTCAAACGGTTGATGGCGGCAAGGTAGGCAGCAATCGACTGGTAACTGTTGATGAAAAAGGACATCGCGCCTTCAACACGGCCAAAGGCCTGCGCCACCTGCATCAGAATGCCGACCGTGATCTTGCCGCTGAAATAATAGGGCGCCAGCAGAACGAAGGGCACAACGACATTGGCCTGATTGTAGGAGAGCGTGAAGCTGGTGAGCTTCAGCCGGCGCCAGAGCAGCTGATAGAAATTGGAGACAATGTCGCCAAAGCGCTGTGCCAGCGCCTGTCGCTCGGAGCGCTCGCCCGCCATCAGCGCGATCTGTTCGGAGTATTCACGCAGGCGCGCCAGCGAGAAACGGAAATTCGCTTCGCGCGTCTCCTGCTCGAAATCGAGCTTGATGAGTGGCCGCCCAATCAGATGGGTGATCCAGGTGGCTGCGGCCGCATAGATCAGCGACATCCAGAAGATGAAGCCCGGAACCACGATGTCCGTGCCCGGAATGGTGATGTTCACCGGGATCGTCCACAGGATGATCGAGAAGGAGACAAGGACGGAGACCTGCGACAGCAGCGTGATCGAGAAGCTGTAGGTCTGGTTCAGAAAGGCGCGCGTGTCTTCCGAGATGCGCTGGTCCGGGTTGTCGGTGCCATCGCCCGCCAGCATCATGCGGTAATGCACGCTCTTGTCGAGCCAGCGGCGCGAATAGGAGTTGGCCATCCATTCCCGCCAGCGGATGCGCAAGGTGCTGTCGGCGACCATCTCGATCAGGTTCGCGACCACGGATACCGTTGCCCATACCGAGAAGACGAAAATCAGCTGATACCAGAACACGTCAGCATTCTTGTTCTGGATCGCATCGTAAAAATCGCGGCTGAAGAAGCTCAGTCGTACGGAAATGCCGACCTGCGCCTGGTTGAGCACCACCAGAAACGAGATCAGCAATGTGGCCAGCAGGCCCAGCCTGATCTGGAACCGGCCAAAGGGCCAGAATCTCGCGGTGGTCGTCTCCTGCGCCTCGAAATAGGGCGAGGCGATGCGCGCGATGCGCTGCACCACCGGGATGAACGAGATCAGGAAGATCAGGATGCCGAAAACGCCCACGGTCGTGGCCAGACTGACAGGCGGGGCGATGGCGCGCCAGTCGGTTGGCCAGTAGCCCAGCTGTGCCAGCAAGGCGCCCGCGCCGAACAGGACGAATTCGACCGCGAAGATCGTCGAAAAAATCCGCAGGAAGGTTGAGATCGAGGCGGCATACCAGGTCGCCGGGGCCATCAGCAGGCCAACAATGCCCAACCCGATAAAGCCGGATTGACTGGTTTTCAGACCAAGGAACAAGGCGCAAGCGGCGACAATGGCGACGGCAAGGCTAAGTGGGCGCATGGTCAGGTCCTGACATCAGATTTTCGCAGAGCGACGGCACGATTCGAATCATGTTGTAGAGCAGCCAGCGCCGCTGGAAAGCCCGTCTGCCAAGTTGACGGCATCGTGATGGACGCTGATTGGAGGTCGCGTGGGCTCGCCACCCGCGACCTGAGTCTTTATGGAAGCGCAGTGGCCCTTTATGGCCCATGGAATGAAGGAACACGCGCATGCGCATTGCGATGATCGGGGCGGGCTATGTT